>WTJQ01000389.1 GCA_011524785.1 Planctomycetota bacterium
CTCGTCCTGCATGCCCCAAGGCTAGGTCATCGCGGCGCCGGACCCCACTGCGGCCGAGGTGCCGTCTCGAATCCCTGCGTCCGGGGGCCGCACCCTGGCGAACATGGAGACGACGCGGCGGGGTGTCCGTGCCACGGAGGACCGGCCGCACCACCCTGACCGCGCACCAGTGGCGCCGCCTGCGAACGCGGCCCTGACCGACTCCGACCCGATCCGACGAACCGAACCGCCATGGAACGCTGGGGCCTCGACATGGCCAAGGAGTACTTCAAGTTCTCCGCGGCCCACTTCCTGATCTTCCCGGACGGCAGCGCCGAGCGCCTGCACGGGCACAACTACCACGTGACCGTCGAGCTGGATGCTGGCCTCGACGAGTTCGGTCTCGTGCTCGATTTCAAGAAGGTCAAGCCGGTGGTGCGCGAGCTCTGCGACTGGCTCGACGAGCACTTCTTGGTGCCGGGCCTCCACGCGGAGCTCGAGGTCGGAGACGTCGTCGACGGTCACCGCACGGTGGTCTACCGCGACACGCGCTACATGGTCCCGGACGAGGACCTGATCGTCCTGCCGATCAACAACTCCTCCTCGGAGAACCTCGCGACTTGGTTCGGGCGGCGCCTCAAGGAGGAGCTGGAGTCGCGCTTCGCAGGGGTCGAGATCGAGCGCCTGCACGTCTCGGTGGAGGAGACCTCGGGCCAGCGTGGGGTCTACCTCTTCACGCGGGACGAGGTCACCGCGGACTGAGGCACGCGGGCTCGCGTTGGTCCTTGGCCCGCAGGCCTGGCTTCGCGTCGACCGCTCACGGCTGCGGCCGACGGCTCGCGTCATCGGTTGACCGCCCAGGGCTGTTGCCAATCGCTCAGGGCTGCGTCCAACCGCTCAGGGCTGCGAAGGAGCCTCCGCTCCCTCGGCCCGTCGATCCCGCAGAGCGTCCAGCAGCTCGGCGTCCCCGGAGAGGTCCGCAGAGGCTCCGCCGGGCAGCCCGACCTCGAGCACGAGGCCCTCGGGCCACCCCGACTCGATCGAGGCATCCTCGAGCCAGCTGTCGAGGGCGTCGAGCACGAAGTGCGGGTACATGCGGACCAGTGCTCGCAGCTCGTCCGGGCCGAGCGCTTCGGCGGCCGCCATGCGCCAGGCCTCCTGGGTCTCTCCCAGCTCCGCGGCCTCCAGGAGACGCTCCGCCGGCACGCGCTCGTCGCCCGCGGCGACCGCCTCGGAGCAGAGGGCGTGGAGCCCCTCGAGCCCCACGCGGTCCGCGGCGCGGCTGACGAGCAGGTACGCGAGCCCGTAGAAGCCGCGCTTGCTGCCGGTGGTCAGGGCCGTCGACGAGAGGCCCGCCTCGATGGAGAAGACGGCCCGTTGGGGATCCGGGCCCTGGTCCTCGCCCGCGAGGGTGACGCGGGCGACCCACTGGCGGGCGTCCGATTCCGAGCGCAGGCGCAGCTCGAGGCCGAGGCCGCCGCAGGCCAGGGCGGCCGAGCACAGGCGGCCCGCGCGGAGGCGCGTCGCGCCCTCGGGGCAGAGGCGCTCGCTCACGAGATCGCAGAGCCCCTCCTCGACGGTCCCCGGGAGGCGAGCCCAGTCCGGGCCGAGCGCCGCGTGGGCGAGCTCGTGAGCCAGAGTTCGCTCGAGGTCGTCCGCGTCCCGCGCCAGGAGGATGCGGCTGTGGTGGCTGCTGTAGAGCCCCTCGGCGTCGGCGACGCCCATGCCGGGCAGGGCGTAGAGGCGCGGGCTCTCCTGGACCCACACCTCGAGGTCCGTCGGGAGGTCGGAGCCGGGGACGAGGGCCTCGACCCGGGGCGCCAGGCGGTCGAGCAGGACCGAGACCCGGGCCGATTCGCTGGCGTCGCCTCCGCGCACGATGCCCTCGGCAGCGCGGACCCGTGCCGCGGGGGGCTGCACCATGCAGGCGCCCATCAGCGCCGCGACGGCGAGCAGGGGGGCCTTGGAGGAGGAGGGCTTCACGAGGAACCGTACCTCGCCTCCGCGCGGGCCGGTCCCGGCGGGGGAGATGCGGCCCCAAATCGGGCCTCGGCATCCTCAGTGGGGCCTCAGGGGCCCCTCTGCCCCTGGCGGAGGCCCCGCCGTCGTTGCCGCCGGGGTTCACCGGGCCGCCCCAGGAGGGACCCGGCCGAGCGGCTCAGCGGACGCTCGCCAGGGACCGCGTTCCGCTGGAGGCCACGCTCGCAGGCCCAGGGCCTTCCGCCCAGGCGGGACTCAGCGCCAGGGCTCGCAGTTGGCGCAGGCGCAGTCGGGGTCGATGAGCGCCTCGCCGGTGCTGTCCGGTCCCGTGGCGTAGCCCAGCGCGGCGAGCTGCTCCTCGAGCTCGGGCGTGAGGTTCATCTGCGTCCCCAGTCCCTCACTCGGCGCGGCGAGCAGCCACTCGACCAGCCGGGCGCGGAGCAGCCTGGCTCGCTCGGACTCACGCTCCGCCAGGTTCGTGGAGCAGGCGGGGTCCGCCTCCAGGTCGTACAGCTCCAGCGCGTGCTTGCGCTTCCACTCCTCGAGCGACCACTCCTTGTGATCGCGGAGCTGCAGGATGAGGTGCCACTTGCCGAGGTTGATCGCGGCCGACATCTCGTGGGCCGCGAGCAGGAAGCGCGGCGCCGGGTCGGGCGTGGTCACGAGGTCGCGCAGGTCCTGACCCGGGAAGCCCGTCGCCGTCGCGCCGGCCGCGGCCAGCAGGGTGTGCGCCACGTCGTACTGGCGCGCAGGTCCTTCCACCAC
>WTJQ01000597.1 GCA_011524785.1 Planctomycetota bacterium
CGGCGGCAACAGCGAGGGGCCAGGGGCTCAGCAGCGGCAGGAGCGACGCCCCGAGGTTCTCCAGGACGGCGAGGACGCCCCGGCCCTCGGCCGCGACCTCGTAGCCGCCCGCCCCCTCCAGGACCGCGGCTCGCCGAGCGAGGAAGAGCCCGCCGAGGACGGCCGTGGGCACGAAGGCGAGGCCGGCTCGCACCAGAGGAGCGAGGCCGGTCGCACTGCGTCCCTCCCAGGAGAGGCGCAGGGCGAAGGCCCCGACGATCCAGAACCCCGCGACCTCGTGCGCGCCCAGAGCCAGGGTCAGGAGCAGCGCGGCGAGGGTGCCGCGTGCGAGCTCCGCTGCAGGCCCTCCACGCTCGGACGGCAGCTGCAGCCGAGTCGCCGCCGCTGCCAGCAGGACGCAGAGCGAGTAGCTCCTCCGCGGCAGGAACGGCAGCACCTCGAGCACGAGCGGGTGCGCGAGGACGAGGGCCAGGGCCAGCAGGGCGGCCGCTCCCGGCAGGAGCCGCCGTGCGACCGCGAAGGTGGCGAGGGCCGCGGCCACGTGCAGGGCGAGATCGACCGCGCGCAGCCCGACCACGCTCCCTCCCCCGAGCCCGAGGTCGAGGGCGAAGGACGCCATCGTCACCGGGCGCCAGGTGACGCCGAAGTGCGGCTCGTCGAGGATCCAGCCCCAGGCGTCGGTCGCGGCAGGATCGACGCGCGCGAGGAGCACCGGCGCGTCGGCGGCCATCGGGGGCAGGCCGAGGTTCGCCAGGTAGGGCCAGCAGCCAATGAGGCACAGCGCGACGGCCACGATCCAGACGCCCAGCGGGCGTTCGGCGGGACGGGCGGCGGCGGGCTGCACGGGAGGATGATCGGACCGCGTGGACGGCGGCGCAATGGAGGCTTGGCGTCGATGGGGCTGCGGGTCGCTGCAGGAGCCGCCGGGCCCGCGAGGACTCAGCGCCGCCGGCGTCGCGGCTTGAAGGCCTCGTGTCCCTTCGACTCCAGCTCCTCGAGCGTGATGACGGCACGCCGGTAGGCCGCGCGGTCCTGCTGGAGCAGGGTCAGCTCGAGCGCGAACAGCGCCTGGAGGAGCTCGTGCATCATGCGCGTGTAGACGACGCGACGCTTGGCGCGCTGCGGGCCGGACAGGCCCTGCACGGTCCGCGGCAGCTCCCCCTTGGCCGCGAGCCCGCTCCCTTGGAGCGCGACGACGGCCTCGACGTGCCGTGCCCAGTCCTCCGCCGACGGCTCGGCACCGGGTTCGAAGAGGGCGTCCTCGATGTCGAACACCACGGTGTCCAGCGACTCCATGAAGTCGTGGAGGAGGGTCTCCTCCTGCTCCCCCTCGTTCCCTGCACTGCGCCGGACTCCAGGCTCGTCACGGGGCTCCTGAGCATCACCGTCCTGATGGAGGGCCGCGAGGGGAGCGAGGAGGAGGGAGAGGAGGAAGGCGCCAGTGGTGGGGCTCATGGGTCTCTGCGGCCTAGCGGTCGAACCTGGAAGCGTCTCGAGTGGGGAACGCGCGGTCGAGCGTCGCACTCCTCCTCCCCTCATCGGCTCGAGGCCGGACTCTCCGCCAGTGGACCCGCCAACGGCGTGCTGGGGCGGCCGTAGAGGGCTTCAGAAGGAGGGGCTCTTGTCCCAGGAGAAAGGCCCGAAAGGGGGGTTCGGTCGAGTTGGTCTCGACGGCTCTTCGGACGGGGAGAACGAGGTCCCGACAGGACCCGGTCCCAAGAAGCGGGCATGCGCGCGCTCGGGGCAGGTCGCTGGGTGATCCTGCGCCGATTGGCGTGTCCCCCGGCGTCCCCCCACAGCGTCTTCCCCCAGAGGCCGGTCCCAGTCGAGGGCCGGGAACACTCAGGGAGCGCTGGCTCCCGAAGCCACCGAGACCGGACGAGGAGGTCCGGCACACCGACGATCTTGAGCGAACGAACCGAAGCCATCGCGACCCCCACCGCGCCCCCGCTGCCCGAGCTTCGGAGCAGCCTCGAGGCCATGCAGCCGCGCGACTCCTGGCACCTCCGGGGCCAGCGCCGCGGCGCCTGCATCCTGGCCTCCGTCCAGCGGCGCCCGGACATGAGCTGGAGCCTCCAGGAGACCTCCAGCACGGACGAGTCCCGCCGTCGCACCTTCCACAACGCCGAGGCCCTGGCGGCCCAGTTGGACAGCCTCGAGGGCCTCAGCTCGCTCACGGGCCCCACCAACCGCGCCCTGGAGCACGAGCGCCTGATCGCCCGGCTGGGCAAGCTGCGGGCAGGCGAGTCCCTGGCCCTCGACGGCGGCCACGGCATCGAGCACGCCATGCTGACCGTCAGCCGGGACGGCGGCACCTGGCGCGTCGCCCTCGACCTGGACGACGGCGACGACCTCGAGTCCCTCCGGGCGAGCTTCAGCAGTCCCGAGGACGCCGCTGCCTGGCTGACTCAGCGCGTCGACCACTGGGACGTCTCCGCCTGAGCCACGAAAAGCAGAACCACGCCCTGCGTCACGGCCCATCCCAGTCCCAGGGAGGGCAGGACCGATGTGGCGGCTAGCCGGAACTCGCGACGCCCCGTAGGATCGAGGCATGAAGAAGCCCCTGCTCGCATTCGGGCTCGTGGCCCTTGCCGGAATCGGCATCGGGCAAGCCACGACCTCATTCATCCCGATTGCGCGCTGGCTAGGCTTCTACCAGCGAGAGGACATCAGCCAGTACCAACTCTGGACGCCACACAGCCCTCAGAGCCCCTCCTTCT
>WTJQ01000358.1 GCA_011524785.1 Planctomycetota bacterium
AGCCGGGTCAAGAAGCTCGAGAAGATCGACAAGCTCGAGCCGCCCAAGCGGCGCGTGCTGGTGCCCTTCCTGATGAAGGAGGCCCCGCGCTCGGGGAACGACGTGGCGACCCTCAGCGGCGTCGGGAAGGCCTACGGCGAGCACGTCGTGTACGACGGGCTCGACTTCGAGATCAAGCGCGGCGAGCGCTGGTGCGTGATGGGGGTCAACGGCGCCGGCAAGAGCACCCTGCTCAAGCTGGTGGCGGGCGCCCTCGAGCCCGACCAGGGCGACGTGAAGCTCGGGGCGAGCCTCAAGCTCGGCTACTTCTCCCAGTCCGCGCTCGACGTCCTCGATCCGGAACGGACGGTGTACGAGCAGCTGGACGCCGCCTTCCCGACCGCGACGACTCCGAGCAAGCGCAACGCCCTCGGCGCCTTCGACTTCCCCGGGGACGAGATCGACAAGCCGATCCGCGTGCTCTCCGGCGGCGAGAAGAGCCGCCTGGTCCTGTGCCAGATGCTGTTCGATCCCCCGAACTTCCTGGTGCTCGACGAGCCCACCAACCACCTGGACCTCGACACCAAGCAGATGCTCGTGGAGACCCTGGGCCGGTTCGAGGGGACCATGCTCTTCGTGTCCCACGACCGGACCTTCCTCAAGGGGCTCGCGACCCGCGTCCTCGACCTCACGGGCACGGCCCAGGGCGCCCAGCCCCAGGTGCACCATGGCTCGTACGCGCGCTGGGTGGAGCACACGGGCCAAGAGGCGCCGGGAGTCCATCGCTAGCGGCGTGCCCCGAGGGCCCAGTCGCCGTGGGGGACTCGACGCGGCCTCCAGGCAGCCGCGCCCGTGCCCTAGACTCGGGACCATGCGCGCGTCCCTCGCGGTCCTCCTCCTCAGCGTCCTGCCGGTGCCCAGCGCCGTGCCGGCGCTTGCTGCACCGGCTGCCCAGGGTCCCGGCGCGGGGCCCGCCGCCGAGGTCGATCTTCGCGAGCTGCTCCGGCGTGTGAAGCTGGAGCGTGATGCGGCCGACGTGAAGATCTACGGGCAGATGGCGTCGGCGGGCTCTCCCGCGGCCCTCAAGACCCTGCAGCAGGCCATCCAGGAGCTCCGGGAGCGCCGCACCCTCAACACGGCCTACGGGGCGGTCCATCGCTTCAAGGGCTCGCCCCTCGACGCGAAGGCGCGAGCCTTCCTGGTCGGCGACGTCCTGCGGCACCGCCGTCCCGACAATCGCGCGGCGGCCTGCGCCGCGCTGGCGCGCTGGGGGGTGAAGGCGGCCGACGAGCTCGAGCGCGTCCTCGAGAAGGCCGAGGACGCTGCCCTCCGGACCCGCGCCTGCCACGCCCTCCTGCCCCTGCTCGCCGAGCGAGCCGACCGGGAGTCCGTCGAGCGCGTGCTCACCTACGCGACGCCTGGCGGTCAGACGCTGGCAGGGATCCGCAAGGTGCTCCTCCCCGTGCGCGGCTCGAAGGTCCTCAAGCTCTACCACCGGGCCCTCAAGGACGAGGACCGCGACGTGGCCTGGCGCTACCTGCTGCTCGACGTCCTCGCGAGCTGGAAGGACGAGGGAGCGGACGCGCTGATCCTCGGACTGCTCGAGGATCCCGACCCCGTGCTGGTGAGTGCCGCGCTGGAGGTCCTGGGCAAGAGCAAGCGCAGCCACCTCGTGCGGAGGCTGGAGCCGTTCCTCCGTGGCGAGCATCCGCTCGTGCTGCGCGAGGCCCTGATCGCCGTCACGAGGCTGACCCAAGGAGACCCCTACTGGCTCGAGGACGTGCTCGACTTCTCCCGGCGCAGGGAGCCGGCGACCCGCATGGGGGCCGCGGTGGCCCTCGCGGAGATCCGCACGGAGCCCGCGCTGGCGCGGCTCTACGAGCTGCTCGACGACGAGGACTGGAGGGTCAAGGTCGAGGTGGTGGCGCAGCTCCAGCGGCTGCACCGCAAGGAGGTCGTCCCCCTGCTCATCGAGCGCCTCGACGGGGCCAGCGCCCGGCTGGGTCGGGACATGCACCTCACCCTGCGCATGCTGACGGGCCAGGACCACGGTCCGCGCAGCGCGCGCTGGCGTGCCTGGTGGCGGGCCGAGGGTGAGGCCTTCCGACTGCCCGCTCCGGCCGACACCCGCAAGGCCGAGGCGGCGCGCCAGAAGCGCCGCGCGGAGAACTCGACCCAGGCCTCCTTCTACGGCCTCGAGGTCGTGAGCCAGCGCGTCGCGTTCCTGATCGACCGCTCGGGCTCGATGCAGGGGCGCGCCATGCTCCAGCCGGAGGACCGGACCAAGAAGCCGCGCGTGTCCACCCGCTGGGAGGTGGCCAAGCACCAGCTGATGACGGTGCTGCCGAAGCTCTCCGAGGAGACCCTGCTCAACGTCCTCTTCTTCGGAACGGACATCCGCCCCTGGCAGGACGAGCTGGTCCAGCTGGTGCCCAAGGTCCGGGACCAGGCGCTGGAGCACGTGCGCAAGTTCCCGATGGGGGGCAGCACCAACATCTACGACGCCCTCGAGCTGGCGTTCGCCGACGAGCGGGTCGACACGATCTACCTGCTGACCGACGGTGAGCCGTCCTCGGGGAAGGTGGTCGACCCGACGGAGATCCGGGCGCGCATCGGGCGCCTGAATCGGACGCGGAAGGTCGTCATCCACACGGTCAGCGTGGGCCGCAAGTCGCGCTTCCTCCGGCTCCTGGCCGAGGAGAACGGAGGCCTCTACACCGAGGCGCTGTGAGTCCGG
>WTJQ01000245.1 GCA_011524785.1 Planctomycetota bacterium
GTTCACGTTCCAGGTCACGATGTCCATGGGCGGGACGGTCGCTGCCCGTGTGCTACCGTCCCGCCCATGGACATCGTGACCTGGAACGTGAACAGCCTGCGCGCACGCATGCCCCGCGTCCTGGAGTTCCTCGAGGAGCGCCGCCCGGACGTGGTCTGCCTCCAGGAGACCAAGGTGGTGGACGAGCTGTTCCCCGCCGAGCCGCTGGAGGAGCTCGGCTACCAGATCGCCCGCCACGGCCAGAAGACCTACAACGGGGTCGCGATCCTCTCCCGCCACGGCCTCGAGGACGTGTGGTGCGGGTTCGACGGTGACGGCAGCGACGAGGAGGCCCGCGTGATCGGCGCGACGGTCGGCGACGTGATGCTGCTCAACCTCTACGTGGTCAATGGGAAGTCCGTCGGCGACGTCAAGTACGACCACAAGCTGCGCTGGATGGGGCGCGTCGCCGAGCTCGTCAAGAGCCGCTACCCCGTGACCGAGAAGGTCGTGGTGACCGGGGACTTCAACGTCACCTTCGACGATCGCGACGTGTACGACCCCGACGGCTGGCGCGACAAGATCCTCTGCAGCGCTCCCGAGCGGGAGGCGCTCGCGGCGATCATGGAGCCGGGCCTCGTGGACGCGCTGCGTCACTTCGACGACAGCGAGGGGATCTACACCTGGTGGGACTTCCGGACCCGCGGGTACCAGCGCAAGCAGGGGCTGCGCATCGACCACTTCCTCGTCTCCCAGCCGGCCCTCGCGGCCGCGACCGGGGTCGAGGTCGACCTGGCGCGCCGCGAGGGGGAGAAGCCCTCGGACCATGCGCCGGTGATCCTCACCCTCGCCTGACCGGATGCCGTCGCTGCGCTCGCCGCTCGTCCTGCTGGGCGTGGCCCTCGCGTTCCGCGCTGCGCTGGGCGTTGCGTTCCATCTGCCCGGACCCCTGCCCGAGGATCCGGAGTGGGCCTGGGCGTTCGAGCAGGGAGCCGTGGCGCAGGCACTGCTCCGCGGCGAGGGATTCGCGGACCCGTTCGCAGCCGCGACCGGGCCAACGGCCTGGACCGGGCCGCTCTACCCGCTCGTGCTCGCCGCGGTCCTCGGGCTGGCTGGCGGGATCAACGAGACGGCCCAGGTGCTCCTGGCCGCGCTCCAGGTGATCCTGAGCGCGCTCGTCGTCCTCCCGCTCCTGAGCCTCGGGCGCCGGCTCGAGCGTCCCATGGCCGGGGTCGTCGCGGCCTGGCTCTGGGCCCTCCACCCCGTGGCCGCCCCGGCGGCAGTGGGGCAGACCTGGGACGCGACCCTGGCGGCGCTCCTGCTCACCACCGCCCTCGCGGCAGCGGCCGCGCGGCCGACCGGGAGGCGCCTCGTGCTCGCTGGCGCATGGTTCGGCCTCGCGGCGCTCCTCAAGCCCGTGACCCTCGCGGCCCTGGCTCCGGTCGCGATCCTGGCGGCCGCCTCGAGCACGGATCGCGCGGTCGGTGCCCGGCTCCGGTCCGCGGGGCTGTTCGTGGCGGGGACCCTGCTCGTCCTATCGCCATGGATGACGCGCAACGCCGTGGTCCTCGGGCGCTTCGCGCCCAAGCTGAACCTCGGGCTCGAGCTGCTCGTGGGCAACAACGAGTTCGCGGACGGCCAGTACTGGGCGCCGTTCCACACCTCGCAGTCCCCCAACGAGCTGAGCCTCTACCGCAAGCTCGGGGAGGCGGCCTACGGCGACGACTGCATGCGCCGCGCCCGGACCTGGATCCGCGAGAACCCGGAGCGCTTCCGGGAGCTGACGGCGCTGCGGGCCCGCCACTTCTGGATCGGGACGGTCCGTCCGCCCGAGCTGCTGCTCGGCTCCGGGGCTCCGCCGGACTGGAAGGGCCTCATCAAGTGGTGGGCGCACGCGGTGATGGGGGTGCTGGGGCTCCTGGGCGCGCTGTGCTGGCGAGGCGCTGCCGGCAGTCGCTGGCTCGTGACCGGGGTGGTGCTCACCTACCCCCTGGTCTACCTCGTGACCCACGCGACCGGGCGCTACCGGCTGCCGCTCGAGCCCCTCCTGACCCTCACCGCGGTCGCCCTCGCGCTCTCGGTCGGTGAGAGCCTTGTCCGACGTGGGCAGAGGGAAGAGGCGCCCCTGTCCGCGAGCAGGGCGCCTTCGCCCGGCGTGGACTAGTCCTCTTCGTCCTCGGGAGGCGGGCCCGCTGTGGCGTGTCCCGCGAGGGCCAGCTCGGCGCGACGCGCGACGTCGGGCTCCGCGAAGATGGCCTCCATGTCCGCCTGCTCGAGGGGCAGGCGCTGGCAGAGGAGGTCCACCAGCATGGAGGTGGGCACGTCGTCCGGCAGGTTCAGGAGCTCGGGGTGCCGCTCCTGCACCGCGCCTCGCAGAGGCTCCTCGAGGGTGCGGGCCTCGGCGGGCGTCGGCTCCACCTCGACCAGCGGGGCACAGCGCACCTGACGATAGAGCCGCTCGCTCGGGGCCTCCTCGATGGCGACCCGTCCCAGCCCGAACAGCCAGACGGCGAACCGGCCGTCCGGGAGGCGCTCGTGGCGGGCGATCTCACCCAGCCCTGCGATGGGCAGGACCTCGGGCGGCGAGGCGAGGTCGCGCATCCTCTCCTGCTGATCGACTGGGACCGTTCCGATCACGATCCGCCCCGCGCCGTCGAGGATGTCCTCGACCATCTGGCGATAGCGCGGCTCGAACACGTGCAGCGCCATCAGCTGCCTGGGGAACAGGAACGCGCC
>WTJQ01000327.1 GCA_011524785.1 Planctomycetota bacterium
CAGCTACGGCGAGGTCGAGGCCCTGGATGGCGTCGAGCTCAAGGTGATGAACGGTCGCTACGGCCCGTACATCACGGACGGCGAGGTGAACGCATCCCTTCCCAAGACGGTCGACGACCCCACCGCCTACCCCCTCGAGGACGCCCTCGAGCTCCTGGCCGCCGCGCGTGAGCGGAAGGGCAAGAAGAAGGCGAAGAAGAAGGCGACCAAGAAGAAGGCCACGAAGAAGAAAGCTGCCAAGAAGAAGGCAACGAAGAAGAAGGCAACGAAGAAGGCCGCCACGACCAAGAAGAAGGCGACCAAGAAGGCGGCCAGCTCCAAGAGCGAGGCCGATGACGCGGCCGGCAAGGTCGAGGCCGACGGCGACGACGCGTGACGTCGGGGCCTCGGCCCCGACCGAACCTCCGTGCCCTGGGCCTCAGGCCACGGACACGCCGCCGATCCAGGTGCGCTGGACGCGATGGCCGGCGTCGAGGGCCACGAGATCGGCACGGAGATGGGCAGCGATCTGCCCGCGGTCGCCAAGGCCCAGAGCGGCGGCGGGCGTCGTCGCGCAGGCGACCAGCGCCTCGGCGAGGGTGAGGCCCACGTGGCGCACGAGCACGGGCAGGCTGTCGGCGAGGACGATGCCCGAGCCCGCGAGGTTGCCCTCCTCGTTCACGCAGCGACCGCCGTCCAGCACCACGCGCTGACCCGCGAGGGTCGTCTCCCGAAGCTCCGTCCCGGCGATGCCGATGGCGTCGCTGACGCACGCGAAGCGCTCCGGCCCCTTGGCCTCCCAGGCAGCACGCAGCGCGAGGGGATGCACGTGGTGACCGTCCGCGATCACGCAGGTCGTGACGCGCGGGTCCGCCAGCGCGGCGCCGACCGTCCCCGGGGCCCGGTGGGCCAGGGGTGACATGGCGTTGTAGAGGTGGGTGACCAGACCGACGCCGCGGTCGAACGCGCGCCGCGCCTCCTCCGCCGTGGCCTCGGTGTGGCCGAGGGAGAGGAGCACGCCCGCCAGGCGCAGCGGGACGGTGACCTGCTCGGTCGCGGCCGAGGCTGCGAGGGTCATGAGCAGGCGCCCGGGGAAGGGGGCCTGGAGCAGCGCCAGGTCCTCCGCCGTGGGGGGGCGCACCAGGGCCGCGTCATGGGCACCCCGACGCTCCGCGTCCAGGAAGGGCCCCTCCAGGTGGAGGCCCACCACGCCGGGAACCGCGGCTTCGAGGGCGTCGCGCACGGCCCCGAGCGCCGCCTCCATCGTCGAGCGCTCCGCGGTGATGAGCGTCGGGAGGAGCGAGGTGGTCCCGCAGCGGAGGTGCGCAGCGGCGATCGCCTCGACCCCTTCGCGGTTCGGCTCGTCGTTGAGCAGGACGCCCCCGCCGCCGTTCACCTGGAGGTCGACGAGGCCCGGCCCGAGAGTGAGCCCCTCGAGGCGCTCGACCGAGGCTGCACGGCTGGAGAGCCGCTCGGCACGATCGACGGCGGCGATCAGCGCTCCGTCCACCAGCACCGCCAGTCCCTCGCGCACGCCCTCGGGCAGCGCGACGGCGTCGGGCACCAGCAGGACGGGGCCGGTCATCCCTGCTCCCGCAGCCAGCCCGCGGCCGCGCGTGCGAAGTAGGTGAGGATCAGGTCGGCGCCGGCGCGGCGGATCCCGGTGAGGCTCTCGAGCACGGCCTCGCGCTCGTCCAGCCAGCCGGCCTCACAGGCGGACCGCAGCGCCAGGTACTCCCCAGAGACCTGGTAGGCAGCGATGGGCAGGGTCGTCGCGTCGCGCATCCGGGCGATCACGTCGAGGTACGGGCCGGCAGGCTTCACCATGACCATGTCCGCGCCCTCGTGCTCGTCCAGCGCCAGCTCGCGCAGCGCCTCGCGCGCGTTCGCCGGGTCCATCTGGTAGGTCTTCTTGTCCCCGTCCTTCGGAGCCGAGTCGAGGGCGCCGCGGAAGGGCCCGTAGAAGGCCGAGGCGTACTTCGCGGTGTAGGAGAGGATGGAGACGCCCGTGTGCCCGTGGAGGTCGAGGGCCTCGCGGAGCGCCCCGACCCGGCCGTCCATCATGTCGCTGGGCGCGATGATGTCGGCGCCCGCCTCGGCCTGCATGACCGCCTGGCGCGTCAGGGCCTCGACCGTGGCGTCGTTCAGGACCTCCCCGTCCACGACCAGCCCGTCGTGCCCGTCGCTGTTGTAGGGATCGAGCGCGACGTCCGTGATGAGGACCAGCTCGGGGAAGCGCTGCTTGAGCGCGCGCAGGGCGCGCGGCACGAGGCCCTGGGGGTCCCAGGCCTCCTCGCCCCCAGGAGTCTTGCGCGCCTCGGGCACCTTCGGGAACAGGACCATGGCGCGGATCCCGTCCTCCAGCGCGCCCTCGGCCTCGCCCATGAGGCCCTCCAGGGACCAGCGCGTGCAGCCGGGCATCGACTCCAGGGGCTGGTCCTCGGCGTCCTCGTGCAGGAAGACCGGGAGGATCAGCTGGCTGGCCTCGAGGGTCGTCTCGCGCACCATCGCGCGAACGCCCGCGCTCTTGCGATTGCGGCGGGGCCGCATGGGCAGGTCGAGGAAGAAGTCACTCATGGTGGGGAGAGGGTAGCGGGCCAGGTGGCCGCGGATCAGCGGGGCTCGTCCTGGACGAGCCGGTGGACGGATCCCGCAGCGAGAGGCGGGAGCTCCTCGATGGCGCCGTTCGGCCAGTGGAGGCGAGCCCCCTCCAGGACCTCTGCCTCGCCCAGGCC
>WTJQ01000134.1 GCA_011524785.1 Planctomycetota bacterium
CGGAGACCTGAGCCGCGGCGCTCGGGGGTCGCTCGGAATCCGGGCAGCGAACGCCCGGCTCACCGGATCCGCGGCGCTCCGGACCCCGTGGCAGGTCTTGGCCCTACCAGGGCCAGCGGGAGATGGGGTGGGCGAGGGGTCTCGAACCCCCGACCTCCGGTGCCACAAACCGGCGCTCTAACCGACTGAGCTACGCCCACCACGACCCTCGTGCGAGGGCGTCTCCCGTGGGAGGATGAGGATCCTCACGATCGGTGGAGGGTCCGTCAAGCCCACCGCACCGAATCGAGCCCATCGACGGACCGGTCCGAAGGGCCGCGCCGAGGAGCTCCTCAGCGCCCGAGCAGGCGGGCGAGCAGGCCACGCCGGGGCGGCGTCAGCTGGCGTAGGCGACCTTCGGCCTCCGCGAGGCGCGCGCGCGTGGCCTCGAGCTCGGCCTGCAGGCCCCCCGCGAGCACCAGGGCCCGGCTCTTCTGGGCCTCCACGCGCTCCATGCGCTCCTCGAGCCTGCCCACGAGGCGGTCCGTGCCGCGCTCCACCAGCCGGGCCACCTCCAGCTCGCGCTGGGTCGCCCCCAGCTCGCGGCGCGCCTCACCGAGGTCACCGGACAGGGAGGCCGCCCGGCGGCCCAGCTCGGCGATCTCGGCCTGGTAGGCCCGCTCGCGACGGCCCGGGCCCACCACGCGGACCGGCGGCCGGGGGACGAGCTCGTGGACCGGCTCCGCGGTCTCGGGATCCAGGGGGCGGGTCGCGGATGTCATCACCCTCCTCTTCGGCAGCGGCCCCCTGGTTCTTGCTCGCTCGTCGCGCAAGCGGGCCCACCACGCACGGGGCCTGCGCCCCTTGGATCCGGACCAGATCGACGGAGGGCCCCCTTCGCTCCAGCGCCCGCCTGGCCTAGGCTTGCCCCGTGGCGAGCCCCCCGCGCAAGAGCTTCGGCAACATGAGTGACGACCACTGGTCGCGCTCGCGGACCGATGCCAACGAGGAGGCCCTCGAGTACTACCGGGAGCGCTCGAAGGCCCCCGGGGTCGCCGAGGGTGGCGGAGCCCGGAACTTCTACTGCATGGCCTGCGACGGCGTCGTCCCAGCGGACCACGCGGGGGACTCCTGCCCGCACTGCGGAGAGCCCATCGAGGGGCGCACGCGACGCTACTTCAACTGGGTGGAGATCGACGAGCCTCCGCGCGGCGACGTCGGGCCCGTGTTCCTCATCGGCCTGGGCGTCATGACCGTGGTCGTGGTGCTCCTCGCGCTCCTGGCCTGGTGGATCCGCGCATGACAGGGACCGGACCGCCGGACCGCCGCTTCGAGCGCCAGGTCCGCTTCGCGCCCCTGGGCGAGAGCGGTCAGCAGCGCCTGGCGGAGAGCCGCGTCCTCCTCGTGGGGGTCGGCGCGCTCGGCGGCGTCCTCGCCCAGAGCCTGACCCGTGCGGGCGTCGGACAGCTCGTGCTCGCGGACCGCGACGTGGTGGAGGAGAGCAACCTCCCGCGCCAGGTGCTCTTCGAGGACCGACACGCCGCCGAGGGCGTTCCCAAGGTGGAGGCCGCTCTGGAGAGCCTCGGCCGCATCGGCGGCCCCACGCGCCTCGAGGCGCACGCGCTGCACGTGGACGCCTCCGAGCTTCCGCGCCTGGCCGAGGGCTGTGACCTCGTGCTCGATGGCACTGACAACCTCGCGACGCGGTACCTGGTCAACGACCACTGCGTCCGTGCCGGGATCCCGTGGATCTACGGCGGCGTGGTCGGCGGGGCTGGCCTCGTCCTGCCGGTGCTGCCCGGACGCGGCCCCTGCCTGCGCTGTGTGTTCCGGGAGCCCCCGCCTCCGGGCACCCTCCCCACCTGCGACACCGCTGGGGTCGTCCTCCCGGCTGTGGGCCTCGTGGCGTCGCTGCAGGCCGGCCTCGCCCTGCGCGTCCTCGTGGAGCCCGACGGCCTCGAGCCCGCGCTGGTCGAACTCGACGCCTGGAGCGGAGAGGTCCGCCGCCTTCGAGCGGGCCGCGACGAGGCCTGTCCCTGCTGCGGGGGACGCGAGTTCCCTTGGCTCGAGCGCGGCGATGCCGATCACGCCGTGTCCCTGTGCGGACGCAACACCGTCCAGGTCAAGCGCACCGGAGCTGCTCCCGATCTGGAGCGAGTCGGCGCGCGCCTCGAGGCCGCCGGCGCCGCGGTGCGGCGCGCCGGCCCGCTCCTGCGTGCGGAGGTCGAGGAGTTCGTCCTCACGGTCTTCCCCGACGGCCGGACCCTCATCGAGGGCACGGACGACTGCGGCAGGGCCGAGGCCGTGTACGACCGCTGGCTCGGGGGCTGAGGCGTGGCCCTGCAGCCGATCGTCCTCGCCGCCGGCGCCTCGTCCCGCCTCGGCAGTCCCAAGGCCCTCGTCCTCCTCGACGACGGGCGCACCGTGCTCGCGGCGGTGCTGCAGTGCATCGCGGAGGCCCTGCCTGAAGGGCCCGCTCCGGTCGTGGTTGCCGGGTGCCACGCGGCAGGGATCCTGCCGGAGGCCGAGCGCTGCGGCGCGGCTCCGCTCGAGCACGCGGGCTGGGAGCGAGGCCGGATGGGCTCCCTCCAGGCCGCGGTCGAGTTCACGGCGGGAGGCACGGAGTCGGCCGATGGTCTCCTCGTCTGGCCCGTCGACCGCCCTGGGTGCTCTCTCGAGGACCTCGTGGCGCTGAACGACGCCTGGAGGGATCGCGACGGCACGGACCTCGGCTG
>WTJQ01000257.1 GCA_011524785.1 Planctomycetota bacterium
GCGCGGGGGTCTTCGTCGCCATCGGCCACACGCCGAACACCGAGGTCTTCCAGGACAAGCTCGATCTCGACGACAAGGGCTACGTCGAGGTCACGCCCGGTCGCAGCTTCACGTCGATCGACGGCGTCTTCGCGTGCGGCGACGTCATGGACTCGATCTACCGCCAGGCCGTCACGGCGGCGGGCTCCGGCTGCATGGCCGCGATCGACTGCGAGCGCTGGCTGGAGGAGCAGGAGGGCTGACGCCCCCTGGATCCCCATGCGCGCGGGCGGCTCCTCCGGGGGCCGCCCGCGTGCGTTGGGGCGGGCGGCCCGCCGGCTCCCATCGGGAGGGGCAGTCCCACCTGAGCGCTCCGGATCCAGCCGCAGTCCCATTCGTTGGATGGGGGGAGGCGGGCGCTGCAGCGTGCCCAGGGCTCCTGCCGATGGTCACGGGCACGGCCCGTGTGGATCCCGCATCCGGGGCTTTCCTAACCTGCAGCCCATGCGCGTCGCTCTCGTGGTCCATGCGTTCCCTCCCGAGGGGAACCACGGCGTCGAGAACCACACCCGTGCGCTGGCTCGCGCCCTCGCGGCCGCCGAGGGCTGCTCCGTGGAGGTGCTCGCGCCGCGCGACCTCCAGGGCTTCGCCCGGGGCTCGCAGCGGCGGGAGGTCCGCGAGGGCTACGGCGTCACGTGGCTCCAGGCTGACGCCGCCACCACGGAACAGGAGCGCCTCGCGGCCCTGCGCGCCTTCCTCGAGCGCGAGCGGCCGGACGTCGTCCACTTCCAGCATCTCCTCGGCTTCGGGCCGGACGCGCTGCGCGTGCCCGCCGAGCTGGGGCTGCCCTGCCTCCACACCGCCCACGACTTCCACCCGGCCCACGCGACCTGGACCCTCGTCCAGCCGGACCTCGAGCCCTTCGCCTGCGGGGACGACGAGGCCCAGGCCCGGACCCTGCGGGCGCAGGCCTTCCTCGACCGCGTCCCCTCGCTGGGGGACCACCATGGCGCCGTCCTCCCCGGGCAGCTGGGGGAGGCCTCCGAGCAGACCCTGCGCGCGATCCTCGCTGGCGAGCGAGAGGACGGCCTGCCCGAGGCGCGGGCCCATGTCCGCCTCCGGGGCCAGCGCTTCCGGGACGGCTTCGCCCACGCGGATGCGCGCCTCGCGACCTCCCGCACCCTCGCCCAGGCGCTCACCGCGGCCCTCGGGCGCGCGGTCGAGTTCGAGCCCAGCGGCATCGAGTGCGAGCGCTTCGCCGGGCTCGAGCCCGTGCGCGTCCCGGGCGCGGGGGCGCCCCTGCGCATCGGGTTCCTCGGGGGCCTCCTCAAGCACAAGGGGGTCCACGTCCTGCTCGAGGCCTTCGAGCGCATGACGGCGGAGGCCGAGCTCCACGTGCATGGCGCCAGCCGCGACGCGGTCTACACGCGCCTCGTGCGCGAGCGTGCCGCGGCCGCCGGGGCGCAGGTCCACGGCGGCTATCGGGCCGAGGAGCTGCCCGGCCTGCTCGAGGGCCTCGACGTGGTCTGCGTGCCGAGCCTCTGGAGCGAGAACGCGCCCTACGTGATCCGCGAGGCCCAGGCGGCGGGGCGCGTCCTCGTCGTGGCGGACACGCCCGCGCTGCGCGAGAGCTTCGACGAGGGGCAGGGCGGCCTCTTCGTTCCCCAGGGCGACGCTCCTGCGCTCGCCCGCGCCCTCGACCGCCTCGCGTCCGAGGAGGGACTCCTCGCCTCCCTGGCTGCCAGCGTGCGAGCGCCCCTGCGCCTCGAGGAGGAGGTCGAGCGCACCCTCGTTCGCTATCGCGAGCTGGTCGCGCGGGCAGCCGAGAGGCGTCCGCGCCCCGTCGTTCCCGCCTCCGTGGAGCCCGTCCGCCGTCTGCACGAGGAGCTGGCCGCCACTCCCACGCGCGAGCTCTTCGAGCGAGTGCTCCGGGGTCTCGGGCGCCTCGCCACCTGCGTCGGGGTCGAGCAGGATCCAACCGACCTCCTGGCCCAGGTCGTGGGCTCCGGCTCGCCGACGCGGGACCTGGTCCTCGATCGCGATCGGGAGCTCCGCTGGCTGCGCGAGACCGTTGCATCCCTCCAGGAGGAGCGCGACGAGCAGGCGCGCCGCGCGGACTGGCAGGAGGCGCAGGCGGGCGAGGCCCGCCGGCGCGCGAGCTGGGCGGAGGAGCGTGCGGAAGCGGGCGACCGCACGGAGGGGGTCGAGCGGGACTGGCTGCGGGAGACCCTCGCGGACCTCGAGAAGGAGCGGGACTGGCTCAAGGGGCAGCAGGAGGAGGCGGAGGCCACGCGGGCCTGGCTGCGCGCGACGCTGGACGGCGTGACGCGCGAGGCCGACTGGCTGCGCCAGCGCGACGAGCAGAGGACCTCGGAGCTCGAGTCGCTCGAGCAGGAGCGCACCTGGCTCGCCGAGCAGCGGGACGCCGCGCGCGCCGAGGCCGACTGGCTGCGCGACGACGCGGAGAGCGCGCGGACGGAGGCGGCGTGGCTGCGCGAGCAGAAGGACGCCCTCGAGGCGGAAGCGGCCGATCGGCGGGAGGCCGACGAGGAGCGAGAGGCCGAGGCGACCTGGCTCCGTGAGGACGGCGAGGCCGTTCGTCGCGAGAACGCCTGGCTGCGCGGGCGCGCCGAGGGTGCCGAGGCCGAGGCCCAGGCGCTGGCGTCCCAGCGCGCCGAGGCGGAGCGCTCGTTGGACGTCCTGCGGGAGGAGCGGGACTGGCTGCAGGGG
>WTJQ01000211.1 GCA_011524785.1 Planctomycetota bacterium
TCCACCCGATCTCCCCATTGGCCGTGGCGGCACCGATCACGTCCAGGTCACCGTCCCCATCGAGGTCGGCCACCTCGACGTGGATGGGCGTCCCCACATCGGCCAGCACGACCGGGAGGGCGAAGGCCGCGCCGCCCAGGTTCTCGATCCAGCCGACGGAGTCCCCCAGCTCGGCGGAGGCGATCAGGTCGAGGTCGCCGTCCCCGTCCAGGTCCCCTGCCTGGACGAACGAGGCGCCATCGGCGAGCCCGGTGACGAGGTTCTGGCTGCCGAAGGTCTGGGCAGCAGCAGGAGCGACCACCGCGCACGCGAGGGCGGCGAGGCTGGTCCGGGTGGGATCGAAGGTGCGGAGGAACCGGAGGGTCATGGCGGGAGGCCGGCGGTGATCGGCCTGTCTCGAAAGTAGAGAGGCCCCCGCTCTGCGGGCCCCTGGTTCGGGGTCGCTCCCAGAACGAGACACGCGCTGCGTTTCCGGGTCGCCCGTGCCGGGCCCAGCGCGGCACCGCGTCGCCAAGCCGCGATCCATCGACCGAGGACTCGGGGAACGCTACGGACGAGCCCCAGCACCCGCCCGAGCGAGGGTCAGGCGCCCCAGGGCGGCAACGAGCCGCGACCCTGCTAGGCTCAGCGTCATGCGCGCTGGTCCCGGCTCGGCCCTCCTGCTCCTGGCTCTGTCCGTCAGCGCCCCAGTCGAGGCGGCACCGTTCCCCCAGGCCGACGCGCGCCTCGAGCACTTCGAGCGCGCCGTTCGCCCCCTGCTGGCCGAGCGCTGCTACCGCTGCCACAACGCCGTCGACCGGCGCGAGGCCGGCCTCGCCCTCGACCACGCCGCGGGCTGGAGGACCGGTGGACGCCGCGGGCCCGCCATCGTCCCGGGCGACGCGGAGGCCAGCCTGCTCTACCGCTCCGTGGCCCACGCGCCCGGCCTGGAGGGCATGCCCGAGGACGAGCCCCGGCTCGAGCCGCGCGACCTGGAGGCGGTCCGGCAGTGGATCGACGACGGCGCCCTCGATCCGCGGACGGAGGTGCCCACCGCCGCGGACCTGGCGGCCGCCACCGCCTGGGAGGCCATCCGCGACCGGCGGGCCGGCTGGTGGAGCTTCCAGCCGCTCGACGACCCGGTGGTGCCCGCGACGATGGAGCACGACTGGCCGCGCGACCCGCTCGACCACTTCGTGCTCGAACGGCTGGCCCCCGGCGAGCGTCCCGCGCCGGACCGCTCCCGGCGCGACTGGCTGCGCCGCGCGAGCGACGTCCTGACCGGCCTGCCGCCGAGCCCCGAGGAGCTCGACGCCTTCGCCGCAGGCACGGAGGAGAGCGACTTCAGCGCGGCGGTCGACCGGCTGCTCGCCAGTCCGGCCTCGTCGGAGCGCCTCGCGCGCCACTGGATGGACCTCTGGCGCTACGCCGAGTCCCACGGCTCCGAGGGGGACCCCTCCATCGCCCACGCCTGGCGCTACCGCGACGCGCTCGTGCGCGCGTTCGACGCGAACCTGCCCTGGGACCAGCTCCTGATGGAGCACGTCGCGGGGGACCTCGGGGAGCCGCGCCTCGATCCCGCGGGCGAGGTCAACGACGCGGCCGCGCTCACGGCCCAGCTGCGGTTCCCGTTCTACGGCTACGCCCCCACCGACGCCCTCGCCGAGCAGGTCCGCACGGTCGACAATCAGATCGACGTCATCACCAAGGCGTCGATGGGCCTGACCGTCTCGTGCGCGCGCTGCCACGACCACAAGTTCGATCCCATCAGCCAGGCCGACTGGACCGCGCTCTACTCGACGCTGCTCAGCGCGCGGCCCGGGACGGTCACGGTGGACGCCCCCGCCCGCCGCGAGCAGAGCGTTGCTGCCCTGCAGGCCCTCCGGCCCCAGCTGCGCGAGGCCCTGGCTCGGGACTGGACCGAGCCCATCGCCGCGCTGGCGGAGCGCCTGGAGCGCGGAGATGTCCCGCTCCCGGAGCCCGCGGACGCAGGCCCTGGAGCCGTCCTGGGCCTGCTCGTGCGCGCCGCGGAGGAGCCCGATCGGACTGCCGCTCTCCTCGCCGAGACCCGGGCGGAGATCGCCGCCGGGCGTGAGCGTCTCGCGAGGCCGCGGTCCGAATCGAATGGGTCCGCCTGGCACCTGGGCACGGACGACGCCTACGCCTGGTACGCGGAGGGCACGACCCTCACGCCGACGCCCGAGCCCGCCGGCTCGTTCGCGGTGCTCCCCGAGGGAGACGCGGTCCTCGACGCGCTGCTGCCCTCCGGCATCTACAGCCACCTCCTCTCCGACAAGCACGCCGCGGTGCTGACCTCGCCCTGGTTCACCATGGAGGAGGGCGAGCTCTGGATCCGCGTCATGGGCGGAGGCGGAGCGCGCACGCGCTACGTGCCGCGCGCCTACCCAAGGGCCGTCGGGCCCATCTACAAGACGCACGAGGCGAATGCCCGTACGCCCGAGTGGCGCCGCTGGAGCATGGACTTCTGGGCGGGGGATCGCGCCTACCTCGAGATCGCGACGGCCCGCGACCTGGCCGTCGAGGTCCGGGGCCAGGAGCGGAGCCGGTGGGGCCTGAGCGAGGTCGTCCTCGTCCCGCGCGGCGCGCCCGCGCCTCGGGCGGAGCTGGCGGAGTACGCGGGCCCCCTCGCGGACGAGCCCGGCGCGCCCGAGGACCTCGAAGGCCTGCGGACCCACTACGCCGCCACCGCCATGACCTGCCTGGAGG
>WTJQ01000539.1 GCA_011524785.1 Planctomycetota bacterium
CTCCAGACCAGGCGCCTCCAGAGCACGCGGCGCGAGGAGCAGTAGCGCGCTCCCGGCGGCCCCGGTGGCGAGTGCCGCTCCCGGCCGACGGCGGACGAGGACCGCGACGAGCCACGTGGCGAGGACGAGGAGGAGCGGGGTCCTGCCAAGGCGCCGGCTGGACGCACGCACTGCGGGCGGCGTCCGGCGCGCCAGCCAGGCGGGCAGCGGAGCCGCGGCATCGTCCGCGGGGGCCAGGATCCCGTGGCTGGGGACGGAATCGCCGACCGGCGCCGCGAGCGGGAGCAGCAGGGTCCGGGTCTCACCGGGCCGGACGGTGCCGCGCCAGACCGTGCGGCCGGCCGTGCCGGAGTCCACCTCCAGCGCCTGCAGCGGCCCCGTCACCTCGAGCCTCCCGAGATGGAGGCGGTCCTCCTCCTGGGCTTGGCACGGGAGGGCGATCGAGAGGCAGGCGACGACCGGCAGTAGGAACGCGCGGCACGGAGACGACCTTCGCAAGCGCTCTCGAGGCGCAGGGCCTCCTCCATGCGGCAGACGTCCTTCGCATCCGGGCCGCAGGGTCCACGCCAACCGTCGTCCGTCGTCTGGGAGCCGTCGCATCAGGTCTCCGCCTCCTCGGGCGCGGTCGCGACTCCGTTCACCCCGCCACGGCGAAGGGCCAGCACGACGACGAGATGGAGGGCGAGCAGCAGGGGGAGCGGCGCCTCGGGGCCGCGAGCGAGCAGCTCGAACGGCGAGCGGTCCGCAAGAGCGTCCAGGGCCGCGGGAGTGACGGCTCCACCCCACCGGGCCAGCTCGCGCAGGAGCCACGGGCCGGCGATGAGCAGTCCCCAGGAAAGAGCCACGCGTCCCATGGCCGCGGTCCCGACCACCGGGGTGCCCGCCAGGGCCAGCCCTGCGCAGGCACCGATCGCGGCAGCGAGTTCCAATGGGGACCGAGCCCCGTCGAGCACCCAGGCCCCCGCGAGCGCTGGGAGAGCCCAGCCGAACCGCAGCGCCATCGAGGGCAGCGCGGCCTCGGGCGAGCGGCCCGCCCGGGGCAGGCCCAGGACCGCCCCCCACAGCAGCGCGAGAGGGCCGAGACGATCCGCGCCCGGCCAGGCCTCACCGATACCCCAGGGCCCCAGCAGGACCAGGAGGCTGAGCAGGCCGGCGATGGCCGCCGAGGCCGGGAGGCCCGTGCCGGTCAACGGCCCTCCGCGTCGCGCTCGGGCGGATCGAACTCGCGCACGGCCTGGTCGAAGCGCACGTCGAGCCCGTCCCACGGCTCGGGCCCCTCGAGGCTCACCGCCGCCTCCGCCACGTGACGCCACTTGGTCGTGGCGGGGAGCTCCCCTCCAGCGTCGGGGGCCGAGGCCTCCAGTGGGGAGCGCCCCCAGAGGATCGCACGGCGCTCCTCCAGGAGGAGGACGACGCCTCCAGGCAGCCCGTCCGGCGCGGCCTCTCGGAATGCATCGATGACCACGCGCCCCAGCAGCTGGCGAGCGCGCCTCGGCAGTTCGCTGGCACGGGCCATCGAGACCGCCACGCTGAGCGCGGCCTCCAGGCGCTGGCGCGCTTTATCTCCAGAGAGCAGCCGACCCCGCGGAGGGAGGCCGCGGCTCGAGCGGTCCTCGCGGTCCTCGAGCCGCCGGGCCGCACAGTCGCCGGTCGTGCAGCCCGGGTGGGGCTCTCCCTCCTCGTCGATCGTGTCCTCCCTGTGCACGTGGTGCCGCGGACACTCGTCCGGGCAGAGCACCTGGACCGGACAGCCGTAGAGAGGCGGCTCCTCGAGCCACTCGGGAGGGACGGGGGCGAGAACCGGACGCGGCAGGCCGCTCACCTCGTGCGGCGCCTCGCTCCATCCCGGGAGCAGGGTGCCGTCCGCGGCCACCGGCAGGAACTCCTCCCCGAGGCGAACCGAAGCGACCGGCTCGTGGAAGCGGAGCTCGATGCGAAGGCTCGCGGGGTGGCGGACCTCGAGGGGCTCGAGGCCCGCGATGAACGGCAGGGCCTCGAGACGCTGTTCGAGGGCGTCGAGAGCCGGACGGTCCAGCAGATCGACCTGCCCCACGTCCGAGAGGACCTCCTCGAGGCGCTCCCGCCACTCGGCCGGGGCCCAGGTCGGCGGCCCGTGGAGCCGCAGGCGCGTGACGTCGACCTGCCCCACGCCCGCGGCCTCCGCGCTGCGGAGCAGCAGGACGACCGCGACGCAGACCGCGACGATCATCGCCACGGCGGGAAGGGCCAGGGGCACACGACCCCGCACCGCGGAACGGGCCGCGCGCGGTGCGGTGCCGGCGCTCACGGCTGAGGCTGCGCTCAGTTGCGGGCGGCGACGAGGGTCGGCTCGGCGCTGACCGCGTCGGCCGCGCTGGTCGTTCCCGATCCGCTGCCCAGGCGGCGACCGGCCTCCTCGATGAACAGGTCGAGTGTGGTCTGCATCTCGACGACCTCCTCGCGGGAGAGCGTCAGGGTGCGGCTCGAGGCCTGGGCGTGGAGCTCGTGGCCCATCAGGCGGCTGAGGACCTTGAGGTGAGCGAGCTGGCGAACGAGGGGCTGGAGGGCGCGGGACTCGACGGACATGGTGCGGCGGGGGTCGGACGTTCGGTTCGTGAGGGGTGCGGTGCGGCCGTCGCCTGGCCAGCGGGAGGGAAGCCCACCCTGGCCCTGCGCGCGACCACTTCGTTAGATAGCGACTCGCGGAGGCCGTCTCAAGGA
>WTJQ01000031.1 GCA_011524785.1 Planctomycetota bacterium
CAGGTGGTCGCCCTCGTGGAGGACGGGGTCGCGGTGCCGAGGGCCTGCCAGGAGGCCTGCCCCTCCTCCACGACGAGGGTGCCCTCTCCCACGAGCACCGCGACCCCGTCCTCCACGAGGGCGACCACCTGCTCGCGCTCGAGCTCGAGCCAGCGGCCGCCGCGCCCCACGGAGGCCAGGGCCAGCAGCGCTCCCTGCTCGGTCGCCAGCTCCTCCCCCAGGGCCGCGGCCGACCCGGAGAGGGTCCGCGCCTCCTCGGGGGTGAGCCGGCGGTCGGAGGAGAGGAGAGCCTCCAGGGCGGAGGCCTGAGGAGAGGACGGACTCACCGGTCCCCTCCGTCGAACAGGTGCACGAGCTCCGAGACCGTCCGATGGGCCTCCAGCGGGTGCCGCAGGGGCTGGTCCAGGTGGAGGGTGTAGACGTTGCGCCGCCCGTCCCGGGAGCGGCTCAGCAGGCCCTCCTCCTCCAGCTCCCCCAGGATGCGCTGCACGCCCCGCTCGGTGATGCCGATGCTGAGGGCGAGGTCGCGCACGCGCGCCTCGGGGTTGGCGGTGAGGCCCACGAGCACGTGGGCGTGGTTGCTGAGGAAGGTCCACCGGCGGGCCGGCGTTCCCTCGGGGGTGGGCGCGGGGATCATGAGAACCTCAATGCATGAACTTCGGTTCACGCAAAAGGGGTCCCCCGTAAAAAAGATCGCCCGTTCCCAGCCCTGGGAACCGCTAGACCGGCCACTGGGGCCGGTCGGGGCCCCAGCTTCGGCGGCGGCGCCGCGCGGGCGGACCGGCGGGGCCGCGGTCCCGCCGGATCACGACCTGGGGGTCCCGGGGGTCTCGGCGCCCGGCGCACACCTCGAAGCGCTCGGCGACCTCGGCGCGGATGTCGAAGGTGCTCGCGTTGGGGTGGATCGCGATCGAGCCGACGTCGTCGCCGGTGACCTCGCCCCGGCGGCACACGGCAGCCAGCAGGCGGCCGGGGGTCACGCCCTGGTTCGCGCCCTGGCTCATGAAGAAGCGCACGTGCCCCTCCTCGGCCACGCTCGTGTCCCCGCGCCGGGGTGCCGGTCGGCCGACCAGGTCCTCAACGCCGGAGGGATCAGCGGGGCGGCCGCGGTCGGCTCCAGGCTGCTGGGCAGGCTCCTTGCGGCCGGACGGCAGGGCGAGGCCCAGCAGGGTCGCGACGAGACGCGCCGGCTCTCGATCCTCGAGCAGGCGCCGGGCGAGGTCCTCCTGCCCCTGGGTCCGCTCGCTCTCGGCGGCGGCGTCGATGCGCGCCACCAGCGCCTCCTCGGCGCGGCGAGCCAGGGCCGTCCGCACGGCCTCACCGCTCGGAGCCTCCTCCCACTGGAAGCGCACCTGCGCCATGCTGAGCAGCCGCTGGACCCGGCGCCGCGCCTTGAACGGCGCGAGGAGCACGCTGACGCCCTCGTTGCCGGCGCGCCCGGTCCGGCCGCTGCGGTGGGTGTAGACCTCGGGGTCGATGGGCGGCGCCGTGTGGATCACGCGCGCGACGTCCGGTACGTCCAGCCCGCGGGCAGCGACGTCGGTGGCCACGAGGACGTCCGCCTTGCCGTCGCGGAAGGCGCCCAGCGTGCGCTCCCGGTGGCTCTGGGCCAGCTCGCCGCTGAGCGGCAGCGCCTTGAAGCCGTCCTGGCGGAGGCGCTCGGCGACGGTCATCGCGTCCGCGCGCTTCTCGACGAAGACCAGGGTGCGCTCCCCGCTCGCCTCGAGCAGCAGGTGGACGAGGGTGGGGTAGCGGTCGCCGCGCCCGACGAGGAAGCCCCGGTGGACGATGTCCTGGTTGGCGGCCCCGCGGCGCGTCCCCTCGAGCGAGAGCGGGTCGCGCTGGTAGCGCTCCGCGAGCTGCAGGATGCCCGGCGGGAAGGTGGCGGAGACCATGTGCGTGCGCCGCTCGCTGGGCGTCGCGTCGAGGATCGCCTCGAGGTCCTCCCGGAAGCCCATGTCGAGCATCTGGTCGGCCTCGTCGAGGACCAGCTCGCGGACGCCGCTGAGGTCCAGCTGCCCGGTGCGGAGGTGGTCCAGCACGCGGCCGGGCGTCCCGACGAGCACGGCCGGCTCGCGGCGCAGCAGCTGCTTGTCGCGGTGGATCGGGTTGCCGCCGGTGACCACGCCGACCTCGACGCCGGAGAACAGCCACTCGAGCTCGCCGCGCACCTGCTGGGCCAGCTCGCGCGTCGGCGCGAGGACGAGCACCAGCGGGGCCTGCTCGCTCACCTCGAACAGCGCCGGGGCGACCACGAGCCCGAGGGCCAGCGTCTTGCCGGAGCCCGTCTGGGAGGAGACCTGCAGGTCGCGGCCCAGGGCCTCCGGAGCGAGCACGGCCTCCTGGACGGCGGTCAGGCTCTCGAACCCCTTCGCCTCGACCGCCTCGCGGATGGGCTCGGGGAGCGAGGCCAGGAGGGTGAGGTTGCTCTCGACGACGGCCTCGGCCGCCTGCTCTTCGTTGTCCATGGATCCCACAGGGCCCTCCTGCGGGCCCAGTCACGCGGCGGCTCCCTGCCGCCCAGGCGGATCCGGCATGGACCCCTCGAGCGCCCCGATCGACTCTTCCCGGCCGGGGCTAACTCCCGAGGTTATGCGCAGGATCCGCGCGCGGGGGGGCGGCTTTCGCGGGAATCGCCCTGAGACACCGGGCAGGCGCGAGGCTCCGCGAGGCTCGGACCGCCCGCGAGCGCTCAGGGG
>WTJQ01000271.1 GCA_011524785.1 Planctomycetota bacterium
GGCAAGGGTCAGGCCACGGCGGCCTCGAAGTCCATGCTCATCACGGGCCTCATCATCGGGGACTTCCTCGTGGTGCACGTCAGTGACTTCCGGAACAAGAAGCTCATGGGCAGCCCCGAGGTCGCGGACCTCGCGGTGGCGGTCGGTGACCGCCTGAGGAGCCCAGTCGGCCTCTTCGTGTACCTCGCGGGCATCATCGCCCTCGGCCTCCACCTGCGCCACGCCGTTCAGAGCGCCCTGCAGACCCTTGGTCTGGCGCACCCGCGCTACGCGACCGCCGTTCGCCTCGCCAGCGACGGCCTGGCCGCGGCGGTCACCGTCGGCTTCGCCTCGATCCCGCTCTTCCTGCTGTTCACCGGTCAAGGAGGCGCCCAGTGAGCCCTGCCACCATGAACCCCCTGCTCGACTCCAAGGTCCCCAGCGGGGACCTGTCCGACGCCTGGACCCGCCACCGCTTCGACCTGCCCCTGATCAACCCGGCCAACCGCCGGAAGTTCAGGATCCTGGTCGTGGGCACCGGCCTCGCAGGCAGCTCGGCCGCGGCCTCCCTGGCTGAGATGGGCTACCACGTGGACGTGTTCTGCATCCAGGACTCGCCCCGGCGCGCCCACTCGATCGCCGCCCAGGGCGGCATCAACGCCGCCAAGAACTACAAGAACGACGGCGACAGCGTCTGGCGCCTCTTCTACGACACCGTCAAGGGCGGCGACTACCGCTCGCGAGAGCACAACGTCCACCGCCTGGCCGAGTGCAGCGTGCGCATCATCGACCAGTGCGTCGCTCAGGGTGTGCCCTTCGCTCGCGAGTACGGCGGGCTGCTCGACAACCGCTCCTTCGGCGGAGCCCAGGTGGCGCGGACGTTCTACGCGCGCGGCCAGACGGGCCAGCAGCTGCTGCTCGGCGCCTACAGCGCCCTCATGCGTCAGGTCGCGGCCGGACGCGTCACGATGCACACCCGCTGCGAGATGGTGGACCTCGTGAACGTGGACGGCGTGGCGCGCGGGATCATCACCCGCAGCCTCCAGACCGGCGAGTTCGAGCGCTGGGCCGGCGATGCCGTGCTCATGTGCACCGGCGGCTTCGGGAACGTCTTCTACCTGTCGACGAACGCCAAGGCCTGCAACGTCTCGGCGGCGTGGCGTGCGCACAAGCGCGGCGCCTACATGGCGAACCCCTGCTTCACGCAGATCCACCCGACCTGCATCCCCGTGAGCGGCAGCTACCAGTCGAAGCTGACGCTCATGTCGGAGTCCCTGCGGAACGACGGCCGCGTGTGGGTCCCCAAGACCAAGGGCGACCAGCGTCCGCCCCAGGACATCCCCGAGTCCGAGCGCGACTACTACCTCGAGGCGCGCTACCCGAGCTTCGGCAACCTCGTCCCGCGGGACGTGGCCAGCCGCAACGCGAAGGACGTGACCGACGATGGTCGCGGGGTCGGCCGCACCGGACTCGCGGTGTACCTCGACTTCGCGGACGCCATCGCGCGGGACGGCCGTGCTGCGATCGAGGCGCGCTACGGGAACCTCTTCGAGATGTACCAGCGCATCACCGGTGAGGACCCCTACTCGGTCCCCATGCGCATCTTCCCGGCGGTGCACTACACGATGGGCGGACTCTGGGTGGACTACAACCTGCAGAGCACCGTCCCGGGCCTGTTCGTCCTCGGCGAGGCCAACTTCAGCGACCACGGCGCCAACCGCCTCGGCGCCAGCGCCCTGATGCAGGGGCTCGCCGACGGCTACTTCGTCATCCCGTCCACGGTCACCGCCCACCTGGCCGGCCGGACCCTCGACGCGATCACGACGGACCACGACGCGTTCGGGGAGGCCGAGGCCTCCTCGCGCGCCCGGTTCGAGAAGCTCCTGTCCATCAACGGGTCCCGGACCGTCGACGAGCTCCATCGCGAGCTCGGCCTGCTGTCCTGGGACTACTGCGGCATGGCCCGCACGAAGGACGGCCTGACCGAGGCCATTCAGAAGGTCCGCAACCTCCGCGAGGAGTTCTGGGGAGACGTCCGCGTCCTGGGCGATGGGCGCAGCCTCAACCAGTCCCTCGAGCACGCCGGGCGCGTCGCCGACTTCATGGAGTTCGCCGAGGTGATGATGCAGGACGCCCTCGTGCGCGAGGAGTCCTGTGGCGGTCACTTCCGCGAGGAGCACCAGACCGCGGAGGGCGAGGCCCTGCGTGACGACGAGAACTTCTGCCACGTCGCGGCGTGGGAGTACAAGGGCGAGGGTGCCGCGAGCGAGCGGCACGTCGAGCCCCTCGCATTCGAGAACGTCAAGCTGACGACCAGGAGCTACAAGTGATGGCTGGATCCTCCACCGAGACCCTGCGGCTGACCCTCAACGTCTGGCGTCAGGCCGGACCCGACGAGGCCGGGCGCTTCGACACGCACCGCATCGAGGCGAGCCCCGACATGTCCTTCCTGGAGATGCTCGACGTCCTCAACGGTCACCTGCAGCGCGAGGGGCACGAGCCCGTCGCATTCGACCACGACTGCCGCGAGGGCATCTGCGGGATGTGCAGCCTGGTGATCAACGGCCAGGCCCACGGCCCCGACACCAAGACCACGACCTGCCAGCTGCACATGCGGCGCTTCTCGGACGGGGACGTGATCTGGATCGAGCCGTTCCGCGCGAACGCCTTCCCTGTCGTCAAGGACCTCGTCGTGGACCGCTCTGCGTTCGACCGCAT
>WTJQ01000263.1 GCA_011524785.1 Planctomycetota bacterium
CGGTACGAGATCATCCTCTTCGTGGTGTTCATGCTGGCCATGGTCGGCGTCGTCACCCGTGCCGGCGGCATCCATGGCCTCATGAGCTCGATCGCGCGGCTCGCCTCGAGCGCGCGCCGCACCCAGCTCGCGACCTGGTTCATGGGGCTGGCGATCTTCTTCGACGACTACGCGAACACGATCCTGGTCGGGTCCACCATGCGGCCCCTCACGGACCGCTTCCGGATCGCGCGCGAGAAGCTCGCCTGGATCGTCGACTCGACCGCGGCGCCCGTGGCCGGAGTCAGCATCTTCAGCACCTGGATCGCCTTCGAGGTCAGCACCTTCAGCGCCCAGCTCCCGGACGCGGGCCTCCCCACGTCCGAGGGCTACGCGGTCTTCATCGGCACCCTGCCCTTCCGCTTCTACTGCTGGCTGACGCTGTTCTTCGTGGGCCTGGTCGTCTGCTCCGGACGCGACTTCGGTCCGATGCTGCGCGCCGAGCGGCGCGCGCGCGCCGGCCAGGTGCTGCGCCCTGGCGCCACGCCCCTCGTGAGCGACGCCGCCACGCGGCTCGAGCCGGCCCCTGGCGTGCGCTCCGCCCTCGGAACGGCCCTGCTCCCCCTGGGCCTGTTCGTCGGCGGCACGATCTTCCTGATCCTCCGAACCGGCGGCGCCTTCGAGCTCGGGAGCGCGTTCTTCACGCTGGACGGTGCGGCCCAGGTGCTCTACGACGGCAGCGGCTCCGAGCCCCTCATGTGGGGAGCGCTCTGGGGCTTCCTCCTGGCCCTCGTGCTTGGGCGCCTTCGCGGCCTAGGCCTCGGCCCCGCCCTCGAGGCCGCTTGGCACAGCCTGCGCGCGATGGCCGTGGCGATTGCGATCCTGTACCTGGCCTGGATGGTGGGCGCCGTATGCGGAGACCTGGGGACGGCCGCCTGGCTGAGCGTCACGCTCGCCGACGGGCTCCCCCACGTCGTCCTGCCCACGGCCCTGTTCCTGCTCGCCGCTCTCGTCGCGTTCAGCACGGGATCCTCGTGGAGCACCATGACGATCCTGCTCCCACTGGTCGTGGGGCTCTCCTACCAGCTGGGTGCGGCGGCTGCGGGCCCGGGCCTCGATGCCAACGCCATGGGCTACGGGCTGATGCTCCTCTCGATCGGGGCCGTGCTGGAGGGCGCCATCTTCGGGGACCACTGCTCGCCCATCAGCGACACGACGGTGATGAGCTCCATCGCCTCGGCCAGTGACCACGTCGACCACGTCCGCACCCAGGCGCCCTATGCCATCGTCGTGATGATCGTCGCCGTGGTCTGCGGCTACCTGCCCTCCGCCCTGTTCCTCGACGGGCAACGCGCCTGGCTGCCGTGGGCGGGCCTGGCCGTCGGCATGGTCGTGCTGACCGTGATCGTCCGAGGCCTCGGGCGCCGCGCGGACGACGCCGAACTGGAGCGCAAGGGCGCGCCCGCCGAGGGATGAGCGCTGCGCCGGACGGCCAGCGCCTCGTGCGGGGCGCGGTGATCGGGACCGTGGTGGGCCTGCTGGTCTATGCGGGCCTCGTCCTCTGGGCCGACCTCGACGGCGTGCGTGCCGCCATCGCCGCGCTCTCCCCCCGCACCCTCCTGGAGGCCGCGGGGCTCGTCCTCGCCGGGTACGTGCTGCGCTTCGCTCGCTGGGAGCTCTACCGCGCGCGCGTGGGCCGTGAGGTCCCCGCGCTGCTGGGCCTCACGCCCCTACGCAGCGGACTCGTGTTCCTCGCGGGGCTCGCGCTCACCGTCTCCCCCGGCAAGCTCGGCGAGGCCTTCAAGAGCATCCTCCTCAAGGAGGAGGTCGGCGCCCCCGTCAGCCGCACCGCCCCGATGGTCCTGGCCGAGCGGCTGACGGACCTCCTGGCGCTGCTCCTCCTCATCGCCCTCGCGAACGCGAGCGCCGCCAGCGCCCATGGCTGGGTCCTCCCGGTGGCCCTCGGGCTCTCGGGAGGCACGCTCGCCGTCCTCCTGTCCCCACGACTGGGCGGGATGGCCCTCGCCGCCCTCGGAGCGCTGGGCCCCCTCGCGAGGCTGCGCCCCAGGGCGGAGCAGGCGCTCGTCAGCACGCGCGCGCTCCTCGCACCGGGCCTCCTCCTCGGCGCTCTCGTGCTCGGCACCGGGGCCTGGACGCTGGAGTGCGTCGCTGCCTGGAGGCTCGCCAGCGGATTGGGTCTGCCCGCTCCGGAGTTCGCGCCGGTCGTCGCAGCCTTCGCCCTGTCCCTGGTCGCGGGGGCCGTGGCCCTCTTCACCCCTGGCGGGCTCGGCGTGACCGAGGGCCTGCTCACCGAGCAGCTCCGCCGCCGCTACGTCGAGGGCGGTGCAGCCGCCGAGGTGGCCCGCGCCGGGGCAGCCTCGGCCACCCTGCTCACGCGCCTCCTGACCCTCTGGTTCGCGGTCGGGCTGGGGCTCGTCGGACTTGCCCTGCACCGCCGGGGCGTCGGACGGCGCCACGCGGCGGACCAAGCCGCCTGACGACCCGGCTCAGCAGCGATACAGGTCCGCGGCGGCCGCGCGGAAGGCGTCGAGGCGCTCCCGATACACGTCGCGCGTCGCGGCGTCGGGTGCCACGGGATCACCAGCCAGCCCGATGAAGGGCGCCGCCAGGGCGTGAAGGTCCGCGTCCTCGTCGCTGCCGCGCCGCAGGGTCCACAGCGCCTGCAGGGCCGCGCCCAGGGCCGCC
>WTJQ01000377.1 GCA_011524785.1 Planctomycetota bacterium
CGTCGAGGTGGGGGAGGGGCCGACCGGCATCGTCCTACACGAGTCGCTGCAGCGGGCCTACGTGCTGAACAAGTTCGAGGCGTCCCTCTCGGTGCTCGACCTGGCGGGCCTCACGGAGGTCGCACGCGTCCCGTTCCACGACCCGTCACCGGAGTCGATCCGGATCGGGAGGCGCCAGCTCTACGACACGCACACCACCTCCGGGCTCGGGCACGTGTCCTGCGCCTCGTGCCACGTGGATGCCCGCACCGATCGCCTCGCGTGGGACCTCGGGGATCCCTCGGGCCTCATGGACCCCGACGCGGGACAGAACCTCGGGATGAACATCCCCGGGCTCAACACCGGCTTCGAGGACTTCCACCCGATGAAGGGGCCGATGACCACGCAGACGCTGCAGGACATCATCGGCAAGGAGCCGCTGCACTGGCGGGGTGACCGAGACAGCCTGCACGACTTCGCGGGCGCCTTCACCGGCCTCCTCGGCGACGACGTCGAGCCGAGCCACGCGGACATCAACGCCTTCGAGGACTTCCTCGCGACGGTGGCCTTCCCGCCGAACCCCTACCGCGGCGTGGACAACGCTCTCCCCACGGCGGTCGAGCTGCCGGACGACCTGAGCACCGGCCGCTTCTCGCCGCGTGGCACGCCCCTGCCGCCGGGCAACGCGCAGGCGGGCCTCGCGCTCTACCTCCCGCCGAACACGCTCGACGGCCCCCTCGCCTGCGTGACGTGCCACACCCTGCCGACCGGCATGGGGCCGGACATGCGCCTGCAGGGTGGGCAGTACGTGCAGTTCCCGGCCGGGCCCGAGGGCGAGGCGCACCACGGCCTCGTCTCGGTCGACGGGTTCACGAACCGCAACCTCAAGATCTCCCACCTGCGGAACATGCACGACAAGCTCGGCATGGACCTGCAGGGGACCGAGTCTCGCTCGGGCTTCGGCTACGTCCACGACGGCAGCTTCCCGAGCCTGGCGGCCTTCTTCGCCTCCCCCGGCTTCGAGTTCGAGAGCGACCAGGAGCTGGCCGACGTGATCGCGTTCATGCTGGCCTTCTCGGGCTCCGACCTCCCCAACGGCTCGCCGGGCAGCCTGTTCTTCCCGCCAGGCACTGCGAGCCTGGACACCCACGCGGGCGTTGGCGTGCAGCTGACGCTCGAGGACGCTGCGAGCGCTCCGCAGGCCGACCTCGACCTGCTCGGCGTCCTCGTGACCGAGGCTGACCTCGGGCGCCTGGGGATCGTGGCGCGCGGGATGGTCGCCGGCGAGCCGCGCGGCTTCACCTACCAGGCTGGCGGCACGGTGCTCTCCGACCGTGCGGCCGAGGTGCTGTCGGGAGCCGAGCTGCTCGCCCTCGCGACCCCCGCCACGCCCCTGACGATCACGGCGGTCGCCGCCGGGACCGAGGTGCGTGCGGGCATCGACCGAGACCGGGACGGTGTCCTGGACGGGGACGAGCGGGACGCGGGGAGTGACCCCGCGAACGGGAGCAGCGTCCCCGACCTGGGGGATCGCTACTGCACCCCTGCGGTCGCGAACGCCTCGGGGGCGCCGGGCAGCATTCGTGCGATCGGGAGCCCCGTGGTGGCGGATGCCGACCTGCGCCTGGTCGCCGAGTCGCTCCCGACCAGCGTCTTCGGCTACTTCGTGGCCGCCACGAGCCAGGGCTTCGTCGCGGGCCCGGGCGGGAGCGTCGGCAACCTGTGCGTGGCGGGCGACATCGCTCGCTTCTCGGCCCAGATCCAGAACTCCGGGGCCGGCGGCTCGTTCTCCATCTCGGTCGCTCTCGACTCGGTCCCGACCAACCCAGCCCAGCCGGTGCTGCCTGGCCAGACGTGGCACTTCCAGGGGTGGTTCCGCGACGTGGTCGGAGGGCAGCCCACCAGCAACTTCACCGACGCGCTCTCGATCGCGTTCGAGTGAAGGCGGGTCGAGCGCCTGCGAGCCGAGGGCGTCCCATGGGGATCCGAGAGCTCGCGGGCGCTAGGCTGCTCCCCATGGAGTACCGCCCGACCGCGATCCCCGACGTCGTGCTCTGCGTCCCGAAGGTCTTCGGGGACGAGCGGGGGTTCTTCCTCGAGACCTTCCGCGACGACGAGTTCCGGGAGCACTGCGCGCCGGTGACCTTCGTCCAGGACAACCACTCCAAGTCGACGCGGGGCATCCTCCGGGGGCTGCACTACCAGAACCCCCAGCCGCAGGGGAAGCTCGTGCGCGTGGTCGAGGGTGAGGTGTTCGACGTGGCGGTGGACATGCGCCGCGGCTCGCCGACGTTCGGCCGTTGGGTGGGCGAACTGCTCTCGGCCGAGAACAAGCACCAGCTGTGGGTGCCGCCCGGGTTCGCCCACGGCTTCTACGTGACCAGCGCGACGGCGGAGTTCGTCTACAAGTGCACGGACTACTACGCCCCGCAGCACGAGCACTCCCTGGTCTGGAACGATCCCGCGGTGGGGATCGAGTGGCCGCTGCACCTGGGGGGGGAGCCGCAGCTGTCGGCGAAGGACGAGGCTGGGCTGACGCTGGCGGAGGCGATGGCGTTCGAGTGAGGCCCTGGGTCCGAGGGGGCCCGTCGGTTCCTGGACGTCGATGAGTCCACTACCTCCCCCGCCCACCCCTGAAGGGTGACGCGCACGGTCTCGAGCGGTTGCAGGGGGTCGCGGGCGGGGCCCCGTGGCTACCATCGCGC
>WTJQ01000139.1 GCA_011524785.1 Planctomycetota bacterium
GTCGCTACCGCATGGGGGACCCGGGCGAGCGCGACACCCGTGTGGCTCCCGTGGCTCCCGGCCAGATCGACGACGTGCTGGCCGGCCTCGAGCGCCTGAAGGAGGCGGCCGACGTCGTGCACGGGGGGACGCGACCCGAGGGGCCAGGCGCCTTCCTCGAGCCGACCCTGCTGCGCGCGAAGGACGCCGAGGCCGAGGTGCTCCACAGCCTCGAGGTCTTCGGTCCGGTCTCCACGATCGTTCCCTACTCGGGCTCCGCGGAGGACGCGGCGCGTCTCGCCAACCTCGGCGGCGGCGGCCTCGTGATCAGCCTCTACTCGGACGACGCGGCCTGGACCGAGTCCGTCACGCTCGGCGTGGCTCCCTGGCACGGTCGTGTCTGGATCGGCTCGAAGCGCATGGCCGAGCAGGCCCTGGCGCCGGGCATGGTCCTGCCCCAGATGATCCATGGCGGACCCGGCCGCGCGGGTGGTGGCGAGGAGCTCGGAGGCCTGCGCGGCCTCGACTTCTACACCCAGCGCGTCGCGCTGCAGGGCTTCCAAGGCTTCCTCGACGGCCGCTTCGGGCCTGCCGAGGAGTCCTGAGCACGTCCGTCCCTCCAGGCGTCCCACGGCGCCGTTAGGCTGGGGACATGGCCGCGAGCACTCCGACCAACGCCCTCACGATCACCATGGCAGCGGGCGGGAGCGTGCGTCTCACCCGTGCTCTCGCCGGGCTGCGCGCCCACCTGACGGGGCTGCTCGTCATCATCGGGGTCTTGGCGCTCGGGGCCCCGGCCTCGGCGCAGATCCTCGCCGTGCGCGTCGACGAGAAGGCGCAGAAGAAGCTCAAGGACTACCTCGGTGAGTTCCGTGGCCACCCGGTGGTGTTCGGGGAGGCCCACACCGGGCTCAACATCGGCGAGGGCGGCGCCATCAGCTACAACCCCGCGGGGACCATCGAGCTGTGCGTCCTCGACCCCAAGGACCCCGGCGAGACGCCCTGGGTCGAGAAGAAGGGCAAGCGCCAGCCCGCCGGCAAGCGCAACGTGGTGGCCTTCACCGGCAGCTCGATCGTGAAGATCGACCTGGCGCTGCCCGATGAGACCCTCCTCGGGCTCGCTCGCGAGTACCGCCTCCGCGACAGCCAGATGCAGCTCCTGCTCGATGCGCGGGACGAGGCCCAGCGCGGCTCGGCGGACTGGAAGCAGCGTCAGGAGCGCTACCTGGGAGCGGGCCGACGTTTCGCCCAGTGGCTGCGGTCGGTCGGCATGCCCAAGGCGGCCAAGGACCTCGAGAAGGCCGTCGGCAAGGAGGAGCGCCGCGGTCGGGAGGAGGCGCTCGCGGCGCGCGGCAAAGCGGCCGAGGACTCCTTCCGCAAGGCCGAGCCGGACCCGCAGCTCGTCCAGGTGCTCACGGGGCTCGGGATCGACGCGGACCGGATCCAGTGCTTCGAGACCGTCCACCTGCGCGTGACGACGACCCCGGCCCTCCTGCCGCCCGAGGACCTGGAGGCGGCCCTGCGCTTCGGCGAGCAGGCCATCGAGCTCTTCCGCAAGGAGCTGCTCGACCCCTACGAGGCCGAGGACTTCCCGGACCGCATCCCCGACAAGGTCTTCGCGGAGTGGATCCTCGTGCCGTTCCGCGACGAGATGTTCCGCGGCGTGAGCGAGCAGTACATGGGCTCCAACTGGTCGCGCGACGTCGAGGCGCGCCAGCGCATCGGGGGGGAGCGCCGCGACGGCACCCAGGAGAAGCCCTTCCGCTTCCTGCGCAAGTGGCGTGAGGACGACCGCTTCATCCCGATGGTCGCCCACCAGGCGGGTCATGCCATCGCGGGCCTGCACTACGGCAACGAGCAGGGGCGCATGGGGCAGGACTGGCTCTCCGAGGCCGTCGCCTGGTGGCTGTCGTTCGAGCTCCTGGGCCGGAACGACATGACCTGCATCGAGTTCCGCTACGACAAGAACGCAACGCAGTCCAAGCAGCGCCGCGTGGGGGAGAAGGGGGAGAAGTCGTTCGACATGGGGCTGCGCGCCAAGCTGAACTCCGTCGCCCTGGCGCAGGGCCGGCCCGTGGAGCAGCTGGCCATCAAGACCCTCTTCGAGATGGACGACGCCGACGTGGCCAAGTCCTGGTCGTTCTACGACTACCTCGTGCGACGCGAGGGCGAGGAGGCCCAGCGCTGGCTGCGTCTCGCCGGGGCGCTGTCCCTGGAGCGGAGCTCGTTCATCGCCGCGTGGCGCGAGGCCGCGACCGAGCTGCTGGGCGTTGGCCCGGGCAAGTCCCTGCGCGTGCTCGACGAGCGCTGGCGGGACTGGGCCCTCGACATGCAGGACACGAGCGACGATCCCCGGCGCAAGCGCTAGCCGGGCCCTCCGCTCGCCGCGAGGACGGGCGCGCTAGGGCGTGCGCACCAGGAACAGCACGCGATCGACGCCGTCGCCGCGGGAGACCACCACGAGGTCGTCCCCGGGGGAGGTGCCCAGGCTCCGCGTTGCGAGCGTGTGGCGCTGCCCCTCGGGCAGGGCCAGCTCGAGGCCGGGCTCCCTTCCCGTGGCGGCGTTCCGCAGGCGCACGCCGGGGGCGAAGTCGTAGGTGCCGAGCTCGGCGATGTCGAGGACGCGCTCGGCGCCATCACCCGCGGCGTCCAGGTCGGCGAGGACGACGCCGGAGCTGAAATGGTTGCCCAGGGACTGGC
>WTJQ01000647.1 GCA_011524785.1 Planctomycetota bacterium
CCATGTGGCTGCGTGCCCCGCGTCGCCAGGGTGTGGCAGTGGGTCGCACCCCCGGCGGGGGCCGCTGGATTTCCAGTCCGCTCACATTGACTCGCGAGGGGCGGGACCTAACCTTGCTGCCCGAACCTCCGATCCTGAGGCGGAAAAGTGTCCCCGGACGCCCTTTCTGGCTCGCTCGGAGGCGCGCTGTTTGAGAACCTGAGCGAACTCGGACCCCGCCTCCCGGGGCCGCGTATGGCTGCCTCCGACCCCTCTCCACGCCCTTCCGACTGGCGCGCGGACCTGGCCCGGTACTCCGGTCTGGGCCTGACCTTCGGGGTCACGGTCACCCTCTTCGCCCTTGGCGGGTGGTGGATCGACGGGCGCCTGGAGAGCTCCCCCTGGGGACTCCTCCTCGGCACGGGCCTCGGCTTCACGGGCGGCCTCATCTCCCTCGTGAAGAAGCTGCCCTCCTCCGGGTCGACCCGGCGCCCCCCTGCCGGCTGACCCTCGCTCCGAGTCCTGCCCAGGTGCTCTGCACCCTCCCCCCAATGTCCAAGACCTCCCTCTCGACCGTGCTCGGCCTGGCGCTCGCCGTGGTCGTGGCCGTGCAGCTCGAGCCCGCCCTGCGGCTCGGGGTGCTGATGGGGGCGTCGCTCGGGGCCGCGGTGGGACTGCTGGGGAGCGCCTGGCTCCTGCACGCGGTCCGCACCCGCCCTGCGGAGGCCCTCCGGGCGACTGCCGTGGGCTTCCTCTTCCACCTGGTGGCGCTCCTCCTGGGCTCCCTCAGCGTGCGCTTCGCCCCGGTGGTCCGCGACGTCGCGGACGTCCGTGGCTTCGCGGTGGCCTACGCCGCGATCGCGTACATCCCCCTCGTCCTGGGCGCCGGAGCCGGCGCCCGCGTGCTCTCGCAACGGTCCGCCGCATGAACCTCCTCCGGCCCCTCCTGCTGATCGCGATCGTCGTTGGGTCGTGCTTCGTGTCGATGAACTACGCGGAGCACCACACGGGCAAGAACAGCGAGGCGATGAGCATCCTGTACATGCACGTGGTGCCGGCGAAGCTGGACTTCTCGGGTCACGGGCACGGACACGACGGCCACGATCACGCGCAAGATGCGGCGGCGGACGCCGCCGCCCACGCGGAGCACGCGACCGGCGTGTTCGGCCTGCCGGAGGCCCTGGCCCCGACCAACCTGCAGATCTTCCAGATCGCGGCCGTCCTGATGATCCTGATCGCCTTCTCGGGCGTGGCGGATCACCTGCGCAACGGTGGGGGGGACAAGATGACTCGGATCCTGGCGGGCTGGGTGACGTGGATCCGCGACGAGATGATCCACCCCAACCTGCACGGGGTCGACGAGAAGAAGTTCGTGCCGTACTTCCTGTACGTGTTCTTCTTCATCGTGTTCCAGAACCTCATGGGGCTGGTGCCGGGCTCGGCCACTGCGACCGCCTCGATCTGGGTGACCGCGGCCATGGCCCTCACGACCCTGCTGGCCATGCTCGGCTGCGGGATGGTGGCCCAGGGCCCGATCGCCTTCTGGAAGAACCTCGTGCCCCACGTCCCCGGCTGGCTCTGGCCGCTGATGTTCGTGGTCGAGGTGCTCGGCCTGCTGGTCAAGCCGTTCGCCCTGATGATTCGTCTGTTCGCGAACATGACCGGCGGTCACCTGGTCGTGCTCTCGTTCATGGGCCTGATCTTCTTCTTCGCGGGCAACGACCTCACGAGCATGGGCTACGCGGTCTCGCCCCCGGCCGTGGGCCTCTCGGTGTTCATCATGATCATCGAGGGCTTCGTGGCGCTGCTGCAGGCCTACATCTTCACCCAGCTGACGATCATGTTCGTCGGCTCCTCCGTCCACCCCGAGCACTGATCGCCACGATCGAGCTCGGGATGTTCGCGGCGCTCGCGCCGCACTCTCAAACCCCAGAAACCCCAAGCAACTAGCTGCGGCCCCCCAAGGGCTACCCGGAGAACTCCAGACATGATTCAAGAAGACGCCGCCCAGGTCATGGACCTCGCCAAGTTCGGTGCCGCCATCGGCGCGGGCATCGTCGCCGTCGGTGCCGGTATGGGCATCGGCCGGATCGGCGCCACCGCCAACGAGGGCATCGCGCGCCAGCCCGAGGCTGCCGGCGACATCCGTGGCGGCTCCATCATCCTGGCCGCCCTCATCGAGGGTGTCTCGCTGTTCGCCGTCGTGGTCACCCTGCTGATCGCTCTCGGCTGACGCCGCAGGGCCGCAGTCGCCGCCCGGGGCTCCCGCCCCGGGCGGTGGATCCGGCCCTCCAGCCCGTCGCTCCGCGGCGGACCGCCGCCCGGGTGGACCGGGCAGCACCCCCTCAGGACCACCTGAACCGAACCGACTCCAGACCATGATCGCCAGCCTCGTGCCGGTCCCCGCCGAGGGAGGGTTCAACCCCCTCGACGTCAACACCGGGAGCTTCTTCTGGACGCTCGTGATCTTCGTGATCGCGCTGCCCTTCATGTGGAAGGTGGTCTTCGGACCGATCACCGCGGCCCTCTACGCCCGTGACGCCCAGGCGTCCGAGGCGGCCCAGGCCGCTCAGAAGGCCCGGGACGAGGCCGCCCAGGACCGCGCCCGCGTCGAGGTCGCCCTCGGAGAGGCGCAGGCCGAGGCGGCACGCCAGCTGGCGGCCGCGCGCGAGCGCGCGGAGGCTCGCGAGCGTGACATC
>WTJQ01000308.1 GCA_011524785.1 Planctomycetota bacterium
CCTCAGCGGCGCCTGTCGGGGTCCGCCCCCGCGCCCGGACCGATCAAAACCGCATTCCCCAACAGGCGGGCCGCCCGCCTCCACCCCCCGCGGTAGACCGGCGAGCTCGCGAAGAGGACGACCTGACCGCGCCCCGCCGAGGCCTGCGTCAGCCACGCGCTGTCCGCGACGCGACGGCGCGCCTCCGGCCACAGCAGGCCGCCCAGGCGCACGCGCTCGCTGGCGGCGAAGCGAGCCGGGACGCTGCCCTCCGCCAGCAGCACCGCGCTGCCGGCGAAGTGCACGGGCAGCTCCTCGCCCGCACCCACCGTCAGCCAGTGGTGGGGATCGAGCTCGGTGCGCAGGACGACCCCGGCCGGCATGAAGCGCCGCCGCCAGGCGTCCTCCACCTCGGGATCGTCGTCGGTGTGCGGGAGCACGGACGGGTCGGGGCCGTCCTCGGGCGCGGCGACGACCTCCCCGTCCCCATAGAGCGCGCGGTCGTCGAGCCACGAGCCGAGCGAGGAGCCCGCGCGGCGCAGGCGCGCGACCTCCGCGTCGTAGCGGTCGAGGTCCTCGAGGACGTCGCGCCGCCGGCGCGCGCCGGCGATGCCGTCCTCGTCGGCGGCGAGCGCGGTCGCTGCGCTTCCGATCGCCACGAGGGTGCCGCCAGCGCGGACCCACTCCTCCACCGAGGAGGTGACCCACGAGCGCGCACGCCCCGGGGGCAGGACCAGCACGTCGTAGGCGCGCAGGTCGGTGCCGCCGAGCCGGCTGCCCTCGAGCAGCGTCACCGCCGCGCCGACCTCCTCGTCGAGGTACTGCCACACGTGGCCGAAGTCGGCGGTGCTCACGCCCTCACCCGAGACGAGCGCGATGCGCGGGCCGTGGAGGAGGGTGAAGTGCTGTCCGCCGAGATCCGGCGCCTCGAGGTCGGGGGCACGGCCCCCCTCGACCGCAAGCACGCGCGTGCCGGTGGCCTCGGCGACGCGCGCGATCCGCGCGTCGAGCTCGGGCCCGTTCTCGTGGGCGCGGATCAGCAGGGAGCCGCGCGGCAGCTCCTCGTAGCCGGCGGAGCCGCGTGCTCGGAAGGAGCGATCCGCCATGTGGACCTGGACGCCCGCCTCGAAGGCCCGCGCGAGGAAGGCGTGGAAGCGCGGCTCGTCGACCGAGATCGCGAACGCGTAGGCCGGCTCCGTTGCGGCCCCCACGACGCCCGTCTCGCGCGTGGGGACGCGCGGATCCTCGGGCCCGGTCAGCGCCTTCGCGAGCGGCATCGAGGGGGTCCCCCACCAGGCCTCGCCGCGCGTCACGAGCTGGCGCCCGAGGTCCCACGCGGTCACGTCGTACAGGCGGCTCGAGTCGCCGCGCTCGAGCCGGGCCCGCTCGTCGGCAACGGTCTCGGCATCGATGCGCGGATCGAAGTCCAGGAAGGCGCGGACGAGGCCTCCGCGCGGCTGGGTCGCCGGCACGCACCAGGCGGGACCGCCGAGGAGCCTGACCACGTTGGCCTCGTCCTCCTGGCGCTCGCCGAGCGCGCTCACGGCGCTCGTGATCCCCGCCCCGGCATCGACGGGGTGGACCTCGACGCCCTGAGCGAGCAGCACCTCGAGGAGGCGCTCGCCGCCGTCCACGGGGAAGAAGAGCGCGCGCTCGCTGCCCTCACGCGTGCCGTCCACGTGGCTGCGGTGGTAGGCGAGGAAGTCGGTCAGGATGGCCTGCCGATGGCGCGCCAGGCTCTCCAGGTTCGACCAGCTCGCCACGACCTGGCCGTGCACGGCCTCGCGGTAGGGCACGATCTCGCCGGACTCGCGCTCCAGGGGCTGCCCCGACTGGCGCCCCTGCTCGTAGAGCATCCCGATGGCGCCGCTCAGGCTGCCCCACGCGTCCGAGTAGCCCGGGTACCAGGCGTCCGCCCACTCGCGGGTGTAGTACCCCCAGCCCTCGGCATCGAACGCCTCGCCGTGGGCATCGGCCAGGACCCCCTGCCAGTGGAGCAGGCGCGCCGGGAGCTCCGGATGGCGCGGTGCGGACTGCGGGTACATGAGGAAGGTGTCGAGCCCGCTCATCTCGTGGGCGTCCACGAAGAGCTGGGGGCGCAGGGCGAGGTTCACGCGCCAGCGTCCGCGGGTCTCGGGGCACGCGCCCACCATCCAGTCCCGGTTCATGTCGAACAGGTAGTGGTTGCCGCGCCCGTACGGCCAGCGGCCACGCTGCATGGCGGACGGGTCGAGGGTCACGCGCCTGCCGGCGGCCTGCTCGACCTGCCCCGCGATGCGCTCGCGGCCGTCGGGGTTCATGCAGGGGTCGACCACGACGACGAGCTGCTCGAGCAGCGCCAGGGTCGCCTCGTCGCGGCCCGCGACCAGGCGGTGCGCCACCGCGAGGGCCGCGTCGGTGCCGCTGGTCTCGTCCCCGTGGATCGAGTAGCCCATCCAGGCGATGGCGGGCGTGCGCTCGACGAGCTGGGCCGCACGGCCCGCGTCGAGGCCGCGCGGATCGGCCAGGGCGTCGATGCTGGTGCGGATGGCGTCGAGCCGCTCGTGGTTCGCGGGCGAGGTCACCACGGCGTAGACGAGGGGGCGCCCCTCGTGGGTGCGGCCGTATTCGTGCACCGTCATGCGGTCCGACAGCTGGGCCCAGAGCCCGAAGGAGCGCAGCACCTCGTCGTAGCGCGCGATGCGGCTC
>WTJQ01000499.1 GCA_011524785.1 Planctomycetota bacterium
GCCGCGCCGCTGGGTGCTGGAGGGCAAGGTCCTCGCCGTGGCCAGCCTCGCGGTGCTCGCGACCCTGGCGAACCTCGTGGCGATCGCCCTCTCCGCCGAGGGGTTGCTCCGCCAGCTCGACCCGGACGGGCGCTTCCTCGTCGCCTTCCCCACCGCCGCCCTGCTGGCCGCCGCGCCCATGGTCGCCCTCTTCGCCCTGTTCTGCGGCGCGGTCCTGACGGCCTTCGCTGGCCTCGCACGCAACTTCCGCGAGGCGCAGGCGAGCCTCGGACCGCTGCAGCTGCTCTTCGTGCTCCCGGCGATGGCCGCCATCCTGCCGGGGGTCGAGCTCAGCCCGGGCCTCGCCCTCGTTCCGGTCCTCGGCGTCACCCTGGCCGTGAAGTCCCTGATCCTGGGTGAGGTGCTGCTGCTCGAGTATGGGCTGACCGTGCTGGGACTCGTGATCTACGCCGGTCTCGCCGTCTCCTTCGCCGTCCGCATGATGTCGCGCGAGGGCTTCGCAACGGGCGGCGACTCCATCGGCATCGGCCGTGCCCTGCGCATGCTCCGCGACCCCGGCTCCACCACCTCATGAGCGCATCGACCGCCGCCATCCAGGCCGAGGGCCTGGTCAAGACCTTCCACGACCCCGAGCGCGGGGAGGTGGCCGCGGTGCGCGGCCTCGACCTCGAGTGCCAGCCGGGCGAGATCATGGGCCTGCTCGGCCCGAACGGCGCGGGCAAGACCACCACCCTGCGGATGCTGGCCACGATCCTCGCGCCCACCGCCGGCACCGCCAGGGTCGCGGGACACGACGTCGTGGAGGCGCCCCTCGAGGTCCGCAAGCGCCTGGGCTTCCTCTCGGGCACCACCGGCCTCTACCCGCGCCTGACCGCGCGCGAGACGCTCGAGTACTTCGGCCGCCTGCACGGGCTCGACGGGGCCGAGCTGGCGGACAAGGTCGCGCGCGTGATGGACGCCTTCGACCTGCACCCCTTCGCCGAGGGGCGCTGCGAGGCCCTGAGCACCGGCCAGAAGCAGCGAGTCTCGATCGCCCGCGCGACCCTCCACGACCCCGAGGTCCTGATCCTCGACGAGCCGACCACCGGACTCGACATCCTCGCCGCGAGCGACATGATCCGCTTCATCGAGGAGCGGCGCGCCGCTGGCCGCGCCGTGCTCTTCAGCACCCACGTCCTGAGCGAGGCCGAGCGCCTGTGCGATCGGATCGCGATCGTCCACGCGGGCCGCGTGCTCGCCGTGGGGACCCAGGACGAGCTGCGGGAGCGGACGGGGGCGAGCTGGCTGGAGGACGTCTATCGCGCGCTGGTCGCCGAGGTCGAGGGGGCCGCAGAGGAGGCGCCCTCCGAGGAGCCCTCCACGCCGTGAGTCCCTCGCCCCGCGACCTCACCTGGACCGTGCTGCGGACGGAGCTCCGGCAGCTGCTCCGCGACCGGCGCGCGCTCTTCGCGGCGGTCGTGCTCCCCGTCCTCCTCTACCCACTCCTCCTGGGCGGCACCCAGAAGATGGAGGACGCGGCGCAGGAGGGACTGGCCGAGCGCGACCTCGTCCTGCACCTCGACCTGGCGGGCACCTCGCCGGACACGGCCGCGGCCCTGCGGGCTGCGCTCGAGGGACCGCACACGACCCTGGGCGATGTCGATGCCAGCGCGCTGCTCGAGGTCCGGGACAGCTATCCCCCGGCCCACCGGGCGAGCCTGCGACGGTCGTTCGAGGCCCTCACCGACGGCGGCCGGACCGCGGTCGTGCGCGCCGTGGAGCCCGAGGGGCCGCAGGGCTCAGTGGCCGTGCAGGTGTTCGCCCGGCGCAAGGACCCGCTCTCCCGGGAGGCCTCCTCCCGCGCCCGCTCTCGGCTGGAGGAGTGGGGTCGAGCCGAGGGCGAGGCGCGACGGCTCGAGCTGCTGCCCCTCGATCCCGCGGCCGCGCTCGCCGTGGAGGCGCAGGACGTGGCGACCGAGGAGGACCAGGGCGGCCGCGACCTCGGCCGGCTGCTACCGATCCTGCTCGTGTTCCTCCTCGTGAGCGGCGGCTCCTACGGGGCGCTGACGGTCTTCGCGGCGGAGCGCGAAGCCGGCACCCTCGAGACCCTCCTGACCACTCCCGCCGATCGAGGCGCCGTGGTGCGCGGCAAGTTCCTGTGCGTGCTGGCCGCCACGGTCGCGACCCTGCTGTCGAACCTGCTGGGGCTCGCCCTCGCGGCGCTCCTCGGGACCTCCGACCTGCCCGGCGGCGCGCTGGGCCCGAGTCGGCTCCTCGGGATGACCGTCTTCCTCCCGGCGCTCGTGCTGCTGACCGCGGTGCTGTGCCTGGCGTGCGGGCGCGCGCGCTCCTTCCGTCAGGGGCAGCAGCTGCTGTTCCCGCTCACCCTCGCCCTCGTCGTTCCCACGACGGTCGTCCTGGTCCCCGACCTCGAGCACTCGATCGCCCTGGGCCTCGTTCCCCTCGCAGGCGCTGCGCTGTCGCTCCGGGACGCCCTCCGCGGCGCCCTCGAGGTCGGACCGACCCTCGCCATGGCCGCCTCGCACGTCGCCGCCAGCGCCTGGGCGCTGCGCCGTCTCGCGATGCTGCTCGACGCCGAGCGCGCCCTCGCGGGAGGGGACGAGCGGGCCGAGGCCGCCCAGCGTCGGCTCGGCACGCGCAGCGGTCTGATCCTGGGCGGAGCCGCG
>WTJQ01000296.1 GCA_011524785.1 Planctomycetota bacterium
CCGGGCGACTGGAACCAGGCGCTCATGGAGCTGGGGGCCACGGTCTGCACGCCGAGGAACCCGAGCTGCGAGAGCTGTCCCGTCCGTGTCCGTTGCAGCGCCCTGGGCGCGGGCCGCGCCGCGGACCTGCCGCTGCCGCGTGCCCGCCGCGAGGTGATCGAGGTCGAGGTGGAGCTGGCGCTCGCTCAGGAGGGGCTGCGCGTCCTGCTCCTGCAGCGCCCAGCCGAGGCGCGGATGGGAGGCCTGTGGGAGCTCCCGACCCGCGAGGTCACGTGGAGCGGCGGCTCCGCGCCCGGCATCCACGCGAACGCCTGGCCGGGAGCACTCACGGAGAGCGGCGAGGAGCTCGTTGGGGGGCTGCGCCACTCCGTGACCCACCATCGGATCCGGGGCCGCGTCCTCGAGGCCAGGCTCGACGGGGCCCTCCCAGCCAATGGACGCTGGGTGACCCTGGAGGAGGCGGAGGAACTCGGGACCACGGCGCTGACGGCCAAGGCGCTTTCGAAGTCGCGCGCTGCGATCGCTAGGCTGCGACGGAGCCGATGACCTCCTCCCCCGAACCCCACCAGGCGAGCGGCCTCGTCGCCCGCGGCGTGACCCTCGTCGTGCCGGCCTACAACGAGGAGGACGGCATCGAGGGCGTCGTGCGCCGCCTCTCGTCCCTCGACCTCGGGGTCCCGCTCGAGCTGCTGGTCGTCGAGGACGGCTCCACCGACCGCACGCGGGAGCGCCTCGCGGCGCTCGAGACCGAGGTCCCCTGCCTGCGGGTCATCGAGCACGGGCACAACCGGGGGTACGGCGCGGCCCTCAAGACGGGCTTCCAGGCGGCCAGCCACGAGGTCGTGGTGATCACCGATGCGGACGGGACCTATCCGGAGGATCGCATCGGCGAGCTCCTCGAGCGGGTCGACGCCGGAGCCGAGATGGCCGTCGGGGCTCGCATCGGTGCCAACGTGCACATCCCGCTCATCCGTCGTCCGGCCAAGTGGGCCCTCCGACGGCTGGCCAGCTACCTGGCGGGGATCCGCATCCCCGATCTCAACTCCGGGCTGCGGGCGTTCCGCCGCGAGCTGGTGCTGAAGTACCTCGGGATCCTGCCCGACGGCTTCAGCTTCACGACGACCATCACGCTGGCCTCCCTGACCAACCGGCACCGGGTCGAGTACGTCACGATCGACTACGCGCCGCGCTCCGGCCGCTCGAAGATCAAGCCGATCCGGGACACGCTGGGGTTCACCGCGCTGATCCTGCGCACGGTCCTCTACTTCAACCCGCTCAAGGTCTTCTTCCCCGTGTTCGGGATGCTGCTCGTCCTCCTGGGGGGCAGCCTCTACGTGGACATCGCCATGACCGAGGGCGGCCCGAACCTGTCCGACAAGACGGTCATCGTCTTCCTCGCCGCCGTCCAGGTGCTGACCCTCGGGCTGGTCGCGGACCTGATCGACAAGAAGTCGCGGCTGCGCTGAGCGAGGCCGGGCTCACCGGGGACCTGGGCGAAGCGGCGCTCTCAGGCCGCGCAGGCGAACCGCACCACGCGACGCATGAAGCGGGTGAGGTCCGAGGCGTCGGGGCTCGAGGTCAGCCGGGCCCGGAGTGCTGGAGCCTCGACCCGGCCGTCCGCGGTCGTGCCGAAGGCGGCGGCCTGGCGTGCCTGGCCGTCGAGGGCGACCTGGAGGTGGTCGTCCTCCCAGCGCAGCTCGAGGACATGACCCTGCCCCGCCTCGGTCAGCTCGTAGCGGACCCCCGACTCGACGGGGGCGTCCTTGGAGAGGCAGCCGGCGATCCGCAGCGTGCGCCCGGCCGCGACGCCAACGCGCTCGGACTGGAGGTTCAGGTCCCGCAGGCGCCGCAGCAGGCTGCGGCCGAAGGACGTGGAGGGGCGAGCGGGATCCGCGGCGGGCGCGGGCTTGGGGGGCTGGTCCATGGCAGGGGGGGCACGAGGTCCACTCCCTGGATCGACGCCCCCAAGCCGTTGAGTTGAGCCTCGGCCGTGCAGGGCGGTCGCAGGGGCCCGCGAGCGGGACTAGGCTCGCGGTATGGCCCTGCTCCCGATGTTCCTGACGCTCCTGCCCCTGTCTGCTCCCGGGGCGCTCGCTCCTCAGGACCTGGAGGCCGACCTGGCGACCCTGCGGCGGCAGCGCGACGACGCGGAGGCCGAGGTCGTCGTGCGGATCGCGGACGCGGGGACACGGACGGCGGCCGAGGGGCTGGTCGAGCTCTACGAGGGCATGGCGAGCGTCTGGATGCGGCGGGAGATCCTGCGCGCGCTGCCCCGCTTCGATGGCAAGGCCGACGCCGAGCAGGTGGCCTTCGATCACCTGTTCACCGTGGGCCGGACCACCGAGGACCCGATCCTGAGGGAGGCCGCTCTGACTGGCCTCGCGGACGCCCCGCGGCTCGGACGGGGCTACCTCGCGCGCATCGTCGAGAGTCCGTCCGCGGACGGGGTGCGCGTGCGGGCCATGGAGCTGCACGTGCTCGGCGCGGCCGCCACCGACGCGGCGTGGTACGGCGAGCAGTTCGAGCCCCAGCGCCGCGTCGACGCCCAGCCGGAGAAGCGGACGCGGCGTCGAAGGAAGGCCGCAGAGGAGGAGGACGCTCCGCCCGAGGAGATCGTGCACGTCCTCCCGGCGGTGCGCGCGCTCGCCTTCCCGCCGATCGCGCGCCAGTTCGACGACGCTCGCCTGCTGGAGATGGTGCGCTCCGAGCGGATGGCCCTCGTGCGCAGTGCCCTCCTGCGCGAGCTGGAGCAGCGCGGCCCGAAGGAGCTGGCCGAGCTCGCGCGCACGGCCGTCGAGGACCTGACCCTGCGTGGGGACCTCCGCGCGGAGGCCGCGGGGATCCTCGCCCGGGCCGAGGGACCCGAGGTCGCGGACCTCTTCATCGAGCTGGCGCGCAAGCAGGAGGTCACCCCCGAGGTCCTGCGCGCGCGGATGGCGGAGCTCCTGGCGGGCATGGCCGACGAGGGCGTGCGCAAGGCCACCGCGCGGCTGCTCGGGAAGGGCAAGCCCCACGAGAAGCGCTTCGCCCTGCTCTGCACGCGCGGCAACCCCGACGAGAAGACCCTCAAGAAGGTGGCGCGTGGGCTCAAGGACAAGGACCCCCTCGTCCAGCGCCTCACCGTGCAGCTCCTCGGGGAGGGACGCTACGAGCCGGCGCGGAAGGACCTCGCCAAGCTGCTCGACAAGGCCGACGACGAGCTGCTGCTGGCCGAGGTGCTGCGGGCGCTTGGCCGCATCGACGGCGGGGGTGACGCCTGGGGTGAGAGCCTCCTCGTGGCTGCCGGTTCGGAGGCGCGCGCCCTGCGGAACGCTGCCCTCACCGAGCTGGGCCGGTCGGGTCACGGAGGCTCCGCGCAGGGCTTCGGCGCCCTGGTGGCTGGCCTGGCCCACGCGGACTGGTCCACGCGCCTTGCGGCGGCACGGGCCCTCGAGACCCTGCGCGAGCCTCGCGTCGTGGCGCCGCTCGTCGAGCGCATGCAGCAGGAGACCGGGCGTCCGGCGCTCGAGCTGGGGGCGATCCTCTTCCGACTCACGGGACAGCCCTTCCGCGGGCGCGCGAGCGCCTGGAAGGCATGGCTCGACGACACGGGCTCCAAGGTCGTGCTCCTCGAGCCCGGTCAGCTCCGACGGCTGCAGGAGGAGGAGGAGACGCGCCGCCTGAAGGAGGTCTCCAAGGCCGCCTTCTTCGGCATCCGAGTCGAGTCGCACCGGGTGGTGTTCGTGCTCGACATCTCCGGCTCCATGCTCGAGGAGCTGCGCGCGCGCTACGTGGGCGAGAAGGGCGACTACCGCATCGACCGGGCCAAGAAGGAGCTGCGGCAGGTCGTCGAGAACCTGGACGAGGGGGCGCTCTTCAACGTCATCGCCTTCAACTCGGCCGTGATGCCGTGGCAGGAGACCGTTTCGGCCTCCAGCGGCGCCACGCGGGCCGAGTGCGACGCGTGGATCGAGAAGCTCGGAGCGCTCGGGGGCACCAACCTCTTCGACTCCCTGCGCGCGGCCTTCGACGATCCGGACGTCGACACGATCGTCGTGCTCTCCGACGGCGAGCCGTCCGTGGGGGAGCTGACCGAGCCCAGCGCCATCCGGGACGAGGTCCAGCGCTGGAACCGTGACCGGGGCATCGTCATCCACACGGTGGCGATGGGGGGCAGCTTCAAGATCCTGGAGTGGCTGGCCGAGGACTCCGGCGGACTCCACGTCCGCCACGACTGAGGACCCGAGAGGCCGCGCGCTTCTCCCGGGCCTCGCCCGTCGCCAGACTCGTTCCGTGCCCCGCGCCCTCCGCATCGTCCTGTCCCTGGCGCTGGCCAGCGGACTGCTGGCTGCGGTGATCCTGGGCACGGGCCTCTCCTGGCCGGACCTCGAGGGCTCCTTCCGCGCCCTCGGCTGGCGCCTCTGGGGCGCCTCGTTGGCAGTGCAGGGGACGCTCTACGTGCTCCGGGCCCTGCGCCTGCGGGCGCTGCTCCGTGCAGGGGAGAGGGCCCCGAGCCTCCCGTCCCTGACGGCCGTGAGCGCCAGCCACACGACGCTGGCGTACTTCCTGCCCGCGCGGCTGGGGGAGGCGGCCCTGCCGGTCCTCCTCGCGCGCTCGGCCGGCACGGGCGCCTCGGCCGGGACCGCCGCCCTGCTGCTCGTCCGTCTCCTCGATCTCGTCTGTCTCTCCGTGCTCATGGCAGCGGCCTGCCTGAGCCTCGGCGCGGGCGAGCTCGCGGTCCGCCTGCCCTGGCTCACGGCGGTCGGCAGCGCGCTGCTCCTCCCGGCGCTCCTCTTCGGCGCGCTCCTGCTCCGCTCGAGCACGCTGGTCGAGCTGGGCACGGGCCTCCTCTCACGCACTGGCATCGGGCGCCTCGCCCTCGGGGAGCGGCTCCTCGCCTTCCTCCCGCGCGTGGCGGCGGACGTGGCGTCCGTCGATCGGCGCGCGCTCGCGGTCGCGGCGCTCTGGTCCGCGCCCCTGTGGTTCGGGGTCTTCGCCTTCTGGGGTCTCGTCGCGGTGGGCACCGGGCTCGAGCAGCTCGGCTGGGCGGAGGCGACGTTCGGGGCCTCGCTCACGGTGCTGTCGACCCTGCTGCCCCTGAACCTGTTCGGGGGCCTCGGCTTCCAGGACGCCGGCTTCGCGCTGGGGTTCGGCCTCCTCGGGGTCCCGCCGGAGGCGGCCGCTGCGAGCGCGCTCGCGACCCACGCGGTCTACGCCCTCAACCTGGCCCTGTTCGGGCTGCTGGGCCAGGCCTGGCTCTCAGCGCGTCGACGCTGAGGAGTCGCCGGAGCTGGCCTCGAGCTCACGCACGGCTTGCGCGATGCGCGCTCCCACGACCGCGGCGCCCTGCGGCGTGAGGTGCAGGTCGTCGTAGAAGTGCTCGAAGTCCATGGGCACGGCGTCCATCAGGTCGAGCGTCTCGGCGCCGACCTCCCGCGCGACCCGGAACTGCACCTCGTTGGCACGGCGCAGCAGCTCGTGAGCCACGCGATGCGTGTAGTAGGTGTCGACCGGGCCCTCGAAGGGGCGCCCACGCCCGAAGCTCCAGAGCAGCTGCTCCTCCTCCGGCGTGAAGGCCCGCTCGAGCCAGGGCTGCCCCACCACCAGCACCCGGGCCCCGTGCGCGCGCGCCTGCGTCACCAGGCGCCGGAACTCCTCCTCGAGGTGGCGCAGCATCGCCTCGGCCTCGGGCAGCTCGTCGATCAGCGTCGTGGCCGCGGCCCGCATGCGGCGGTTGCGACCGACCGTGCCGCCGACGCCGGAGCGACGCTCGACGGGGCGCAGCAGGCGCCGCGCGGCACGCACGGCGAGGCGCCGCAGGGCCAGGGTTCCTGGAGTCCACCCGAACGCCTCGTCCGGTCCGACCGGGAACAGGTCCAGCTCGGGGACCTCCTGGGCTCGGCACGCGGGCGGTGCGCCCTGCTCCATCCAGGCCACCACGTCGCTGGCCCCTGCGTAGGTGATGAGCAGGTCGAGGCTGCGGTACCGCGGGAGGATGCCCCCGAGCATGCGCGCCAGGGAGGCACAGGTCAGGAGCGAGCGGGCGACGCTGCCCACGTGGATCGCGCGCCCGCCGAGGGGCCCGGGCTCCGTCTGGAGGTCGCGCTCGAGGGCGCGCGGCCAGGTGTCCTCCTGGTCGAGCATGTAGCACTCGGCCGCGCTGCCGCCGATCACGAGGGCACGCCAGAGCTGCTCACCCTTCGGCAGGGCGCCGCCCCGCTCGCCCTCCGCGTTCACCTCGATGCGAACGGTGGAGGGGAGGCCCGGCAGTTCCGCGCGATCCAGGGCGTGCTCCGAGCGGGCGTGGGGAGTCAGCGCGTAGCGACCCGAGCGCCGCGCCACGAGCCGCGCTGCGACCTCGAGGAGAGCCCCCGCGGCGAGGGCGATGAGGAGCCAGAGGGCGATCACGCCGCACCTCCCGAGCGCGCGCGCCAGCGGGCGAGGGGATCGAGGGAGGCGTCGCCACGCCAAGTGAAGCCGACTCCCACCGCGAGCTGCGTCAGCGTGTAGGCGAGCCCGACCGCGACGAGGGGCCAGAAGCCCTCCGCTCCGGGCCCGAGCTTCACCGCGATGAGGAGCGCGAGGCCCGGCGCCCAGCCGAGGACCACCCGTCCGAGGGCGTGACCGAGCCACGAGCCGGGGTTCGTGTGGAGGGTCCTCGCCGTGCGCGCGACGAACGCGATCGCGAACAGGGCGTTGGGGATCGCGGTCCCGAGCGCGACCCCGAGCAGGCCGTACGGCTCCACCAGCGCGAGGGAGAGGGCGAGGTTCCCGAGGCCCATGAGGACCAGCCCGAGCCCCGGCCCGCGCGGGTCGCCGGCCCCGAGCAGGACCGGCAGGGCCACGCCGCGGATCGGCAGGAAGAGCAGGAACGAGGCCATCAGGACCTGCAGCAGCTGGCCGGCCGCCGGGTCGTACTCCGGCCCGAGCCACCAGGCCAGGAACTCGGGTCCGAAGACCAGCAGGTAGCCGCCCAGGGTCGTGACGAGGAACGCAGCGACCTTCGACCAGTGGTGGAGCAGGCCCACGAGCTCGCCCTCGCGACCCTGCACGCGCAGGGTCGCGGCCGCGGGCATCACGACCATCCCGATGGCCAGCAGCAGGTTCACGAGCGGGTCGAAGATCTTGTTCGCCATCCCGTACACGGCCACGTCCTCGGGCCCCATGTGCGCGCCGATCACCAGCGCGTCGAGCTGGAACGCGAAGAAGGCGCCCATGTTCATGAGGAACGCGAACAGGCTGAAGCCCAGCAGGGCGCGCACCTCCGCGGCCACGAGGGGAGCCGGACGGAAGCGCACGGCCGGATGGCGCCGTCGCGTCACAGCGAGGGCGGCGGTGAACTCGAAGACCGCCACCAGGACGTGCACCCAGGCGAGGTTGAGCAGGGTGGCGTCCCACGAGAGGGCAGCGATCGTCGCACCGAGCCGCAGGAGCATGCCCGTCCCCATCACCTGGTTCTTGGTGATGAAGTCCTGGTGCGCCTCCAGAGCGGTGTAGGGCAGGCGCAGGCAGAAGCCGGCGGCCACGTTGGCCGCGTAGACCGCCAGGGCGGTCCGGGCATCGAGGGCTGCCTCCGGCGTCAGCGACCAGCCGTCGCCCGCGAGGAGCGCGCCCTGGAAGCCGGCCCAGATGACCGCGCCAGCCGCCAGGGCCAGGGCGCCCATCCCCAGGGTCAGGCTCACGCTCTGGCCGAGGGCGCGGTTCGCACCGGCGTCGTCCCCTCTTCCCAGGGCCTCGCTCATGCGCCGCACGGTGCCCATGGGCACGCCGAGCACCAGCAGCTGCAGCGGACCGGCCGCGGCGACGATCGTCTCCCACACCCCGAAGGTCCCCTGGCCGAGCGCGGTCAGGGTGAACCGCGCCAGGGCCATGAAGACCAGGATCTGGAGGGCGTTGAGGGCCCAGTTGGAGGAGACGCTCTTGAGCACGGGGGTCCTCCTACTTCGGCTCCCGGGGCTGGAGGTGCTGAGCCACGGCTCCGCCGTGGGTCAGCAGGCGCGTCGCGAGCTCGCGATAGCCGTCGACGGTCAGGTGCAGGGCGTCCGTCGAGAGGGCGCGCTCGAGCCGGCCCTGGGCGTCCATCAGGGGCGGCCCGTCGGTCGCGACGAACCAGCAGTCCTCCACGGCCTCCGTGGCGCGCTCGAGGGCCTCGTTCGCTGCGAGCAGGCGTGCGTGGTCCTGGGGCGCGAGGTCGCGCTCGCCGAGGAGGCCGAGCGTCGCGATCGGGATCGGACCGTGTCGCTCGCGGAGGGCGGCGACGACCTCCTGGACGCCCTGCGCCAGCGCACGTGGCTCCGCGCCTCGGAAGCGATGGTCGATGGAGCCCACGTAGAGAACGGCCGCGGCGAGCTCCGTCGGCACGCCCACCTCGAGCCGCTGCTGGAGGTCGGCCAGCCCCTCGAAGCCGATCCCCCGGTTGAGGGTCGCCGCGCCCGGGAACAGGTCGTCGAGCGGGAACCGCTCGATCGTCGAGGAGCCGAGGAACGCCACCGGAGCCTCAGCGGGCGCGGGCTCCGCGGCGAACGCCTCCAGGCGCTCCGCGCGCCACGCGGCCTGGCGACGGGCCTCGCGCTCCGCGTGGGGCTCGAAGAGGTTGCGCAGGCGCCAGCCCCCGGGGACCTGCTCGTTCCACGCGAGGAGCAGGTAGACGCCGGCCGCCAGCGCGCCCAGCGCCAGAACGGCTTTCCTCCTCCCGGTCATGCCCACGACCGCCCAGCGTGCCGATCCCCACGGGCGCGATCGAGCCTTTTCGGCCCCCCCGTTCCTCATCGCAAAGGCTCGGGCCCGAACCAGCCGATGGATAGACTCCGGCCCTGGGACCATGGCGACCAGCAGCAACGCACAAGCGCAGATCGATCTGCACCGCGAGCTCGCACCGCGCTACGCGTATCGCTACTCGTTCCCCTTCTCGCGCCTGTTCCAGCAGGACTGGCACGCGGAGATGATCTCGCACGTGCCGAAGGACTCGGGTCGCATCCTCGACCTCGGCTGCGGGACGGGGTTCTTCCTCGCCGAGCTCGAGGAGCAGCACCCTGGATCGGTCGGCCTCGACATCTCGCACGACATGCTGAAGGTGTCGGGCGAGTACGTGCCTGGAGCGCGCCTCGTGACCGGCGACGCCGAGCGCCTGCCGTTCAAGCCAGGCTCCTTCGACGTCGTGTTCTGCAAGGGCAGCCTCCACCACACGCGGGACCACGTGGGGTTCCTCACGCACTGCCGGAACGCCCTGGGCGACGATGGCGTGCTGATCATGAGCGAGCCCTGCAACGACAACCCGCTCATCCGCGCGGCGCGCGCCCTCCTCTACCGTCGCTCGCCCCACTTCGACGTGGGGGACCAGGGCTTCACGCGCAAGGGCATCGTCTCGCTCTGCGAGCAGGCGGGCTTCGAGGTCACGCGGGTGAAGAAGTACGGCGTCTTCGCCTACGTCTTCGCGGGCTTCCCCGACCACATCGGGATCCTGCGCCTGCTGCCGGGGAACGCGCTGCTGACGCGGCTCTTCCTCGGGCTCGATCGCGTGCTGTGCGCGCTGCCGGGCCTCTCCCTGCTCGGCTTCCACGTGGTGGTGGTCGGGCGTCCCCGACGCTGAAGCGGATTCCCAGCCGTTCCCGGGAGCGGGACGCGCCCCCGGTCCTGGGTCGCGGAATCCGCGCTCACGGCCTCCAGTCAGCGGCGGATCGCCCCGATGGGGAGGGAGCATGTGCGGCCTCGTTGGAGCCCTGACGGACCTCGCGGTCCTCCCCGCCCTCGAGGCCTCGACCCTCGAGCGCATGCGCGATCGCGCCTGGGAGCGGGGCCCGGACGCCGGGGGCCTGCACCTCGAGGGGCCCCTGGCCCTGGGGCACCGGCGCCTCGCCGTCGTGGGGCTCGGGGAGGACGGCGCCCAGCCCGCTCTCGGCCCCACGTGGGTCCTCGCCTACAACGGCGAGCTCTACGACCTGGACGGTCTGCGGGAGCGCCTGCTCGCCGCAGGACATCGACCTCCCGCGGAGCGTGGGGACACGGCCCTGCTGCTCGCGGCGCTGGAGGCATTCGGGGAGGAGGTCCTGGGATCCCTCCGCGGCATGTTCGCGCTCGCGGCCTGGCACCGTCCCTCCGGCCGGCTGCTGCTGGCGCGCGACGGGCTCGGTGTGAAGCCCCTCTACGTCTGGCGAGGGCCGCACGAGCTGGTCTTCGCCAGCGACGTGCGCTCCCTGCTCGCACACCCGCGCGTCCCGGTGCGTCCGGACCTCGAGGGAGTCAGCGCCTACCTCACCACCCTCCGCTCGACGCGGCCCGCGGGCACCCTGTTCGAGGGCGTCCGCATGCTGGAGCCCGGCACGCGGCTCGTCGCCCGGATCACCGGCGGCGCGCTCCAGGTGGACGAGGCCCCGTTCCACGCGGGCCGACCGGTCGACCCCACCTGGACCGAGGCCGACGCGGCCGAGGCCCTGCGGGCCGCCCTGGAGGACAGCGTGGCGCGGCAGCGCCTGGCCGAGGTGCCGGTCTGCGCGCTGCTCAGCGGCGGCCTCGACTCCTCGTCGATCGTCTCCCTGGCGCGGGCCGGATCCGGGCGGCTCCGGACCTACGCGGCGGGGACCCCGGGGCACGGAGGGGACCTCGAGCAGGCGCGAGTCGTCGCCGCCGAGCTCGGGACGGACCACGCGGAGGCGTGCCTCGACGGGCCCGGCTTCCTGCACGGCTGGAGAGAGCTGATCACCCGGGGGGGGCTCCCCCTCTCGACGCCCAACGAGGTGGCGATCCTCGAGGTCTGCCGCCGCCTGCGCGAGGACGACTGCGTCGTCACGCTCTCCGGCGAGGGCGCGGACGAGCTGCTGGGTGGGTACACAGCGGTCCTCGATGCGTGTCGCGTCTACGAGGAGGGGGACGCCGGCGCGGCGCTTCCTCCCGGCCGCTTCCACTGGGAGATCGGCTCCTGGGTCGGCACCGCGGCCAAGACCGAGCTGCTGGATCCAGCCGTCCTGGCGGCGACCGATGGCGATGCCGGGGTCCTGGATGACCTCGAGCGCTCGTTCG
>WTJQ01000305.1 GCA_011524785.1 Planctomycetota bacterium
CGATAGACCTCTCCGCCCTTCCCCGTCTGTCCGAACAGGAAGTTCTCGGAGTAGAGCTGGATGCCGGGCTCCGTGGTGTCCACCTCGAGCCATCGTCCCGATCCAGGATGCTCGACCCGCGCCACTGCCTCTGTTCCGGTGAGGACGAAGTTGTGGTCGTAGCCGACGGCCGGAGTTCCAACGAGAGCAGCGAGCCGCGCCCCGAGAGGCTGCGGTTGGCGGAAGTCGAGCGGCGTGCCGACCACGTCCCCCAGCTCACCGGTGGGGATCAGTCCCTCACCAGCGACCGTGTACTGATCGGCCGACAGCCTCAGCACGTGATCGAGCACGGTGGCCGCTCCAGCCCCCGCGAGGTTGAAGTAGGAGTGGTGGGTCAGGTTGACGACGGTGACGGCATCGGTCGTCGCCTCGTACTGGATCTCGAGGGCATTGTCCTCGCGCAGCGTGTAGCGGACCGTGACGTCGAGGTTCCCCGGATACCCCCCCTCTCCGTCCGGGAAGAGTCGTCGGAACGTGATGGAGGGACCGTCGCCGCCGACGACCCCCAGCGTCGTGTTCCACAGCGCCAGATGCGCCCCGTTGGGGCCACCGTGCAGCGAGTGGACGCCATCGTTCGCCTCCACCTCGATCCACTGGGTCCCGCCATCCGGTCCAAGGTTCAGCGGGAACCGCGACCTCGCGATCCGGTTGGCGACGCGGCCGACCGTGCACCCGAAGTACTGATTCCCCTCACCGCGGTACCCCTCGGCATCGTCGAAGCCCAGGACGATGTCCACGGGGCCCTCCTCCGTGGGGAGCTCGAGCGACACGAGAGTCGCGCCGAGATCGGTAAAGACGGCTCGGACCCCGTCCGCGTTCACGAGCTCGTAGCGCTTGGCCACCTCCTCTGGACCGCCGAAGGGCCGACCCTGTTGGTTCGATACGCAGGACACGAGAGAGGCTGTCAGGAGAAGGGCACGCATATTGGCATCAGGAGTGGGTCGGCCGTGACCGGGCACGCTTGGCGACGGCCCGCTGCACGAGCTCGTCCGTCGAGACCCCGCCAAGGATCACGAGCCCGATCACGGCGAACTCGATGTGGGAGGGGATCGCGTCGATCAGGATGATCGCGTTCCGCAGCACCTGCATCAACGTGGCGCCGACGAGGACGCCCACCACGCCGGCTTCACCACCGCGCAGGCTGACGCCGCCCAGAACGGCGGCGGCGATCGCATACAGCTCGTAGAAGCTGCCGAAGTCAACGGGCTGGGCGGAGCCCACGTCCAAGACGAAGAGCAGCCCTCCGACCCCGGAGAGAAAACCGCAGATGGCGTAGGCGATGACCACCACGCGGGCGGTCTCAACCCCCGAGAGGCGCGCAGCCTCCTCGTTCCGCCCGGTGGCGAGGAGGTGCCGGCCGTATACGGTCCGCCCGATGAGGATCGAGGCCGCCAGGGCCACCACTGCCAGCACGAGGAGGGGCACGGGGACGGACAGCCCGATGAGGTCCAACTCACCATTGGCATACCACTGCAGCTCGTCGAACTGACCACGGAAGCCCTGGGAGCGATCCCCCACGAGACCCCGGGCCGCTCCCCTGTAGAGCAGCAGCCCACAGAGCGTCACGACGAAGGGCTGGAGCTTCAGTCGTGTGACCAAGAGCCCGTGAGCCAGGCCCAGCCCAAGGCTCGCCGCGAGGACCACGGTCAGGGTGAGGGGCACGCTCCAGCCCTGCTCCACGAGGAGCCAGGGAGTGGTCACGCCCACGAGGCAGACAACGGACCCGATCGAGAGGTCGATCCCCCCGGTCGCGATGACGAAGGCCACGCCGATGGAGAGGATCCCGAAGAGCGCGCTTCGCCGCACCACGTTCTCGATGTTGCGCCCGTTGAGGAAAACGTCTGAGGCAGCCGCGGTCGCGAGGATCACGGCCACCAGCAGCAGAGTGATCCCGAGGATCTTGCCCCACTTCAAGGTCGGCACCTCGCGGCTTGGTCTCGGTCGAACATCATCGTGGCGTGGCGAGCGCCAGAACGCGCTCCTCGTCGAACTCGTGCCGCAGCAGGGTACCCGTCACTCGCCCTTCGGCGAGGACGACGATCCGATCGCAGAGTGCGAACAGCTCCTCCATCTCGCCAGAGGCGATGACGATCGCGGTCCCGGCCGCGGCCTGCCGATCGAAGAGAGCGTGGAACTCGGACTTCGCGCCCACGTCGACCCCGCGCGTAGGCTCATCGAGCAGCAACAGCTTCGGAGAGCGTGCCAGCCACTTCCCCAACACGATCTTCTGCTGGTTCCCTCCCGAGAGGTCCCGCTCGTCCTGATCGGGTCCGGCCGCACGAAGCCCCACCGTTTCGACCGATTGGTCGTGCAGGCGTCGATCGAGTTCCTGGTCACGCCAGGGCCCCCTGGCGGACGACGCACAGCTCGGCAGACCGAGGTTGGCCCCCACGCCAAGGCCCGTCACCAGCCCCTGACGGCCTCGATCCTCTGGGATGAGGGCGACGCCTCGCGCCACCGCATCGGCGACGCCACACCCGAGGACCGGAGCAGCAGATCCTGTGGCTCGGCCATCGAGCGGGGCACGCACGCCGGCCAGCGTCTCCAGCAGCTCGCTCCTGCCTGCGCCGACCAGCCCCGCGAGGCCGACGATCTCTCCCTCTCGCACCTCGAGA
>WTJQ01000266.1 GCA_011524785.1 Planctomycetota bacterium
AGCGACCATTTGGGCGAACAGCGGGTGAGCGTTGAGCCCTGTCCCGACGGCGGTCCCGCCAAGGGCCAGCTCGTAGACCGCCGGCTGCGCGGCGCGCACGGCGCGCGCGGCGTCCGCAAGCTGCTGGGCCCAGCCGCCGATCTCCTGCGCCACGGTGAGCGGCGTCGCGTCCTGCAGGTGGGTCCGTCCGATCTTGACCACGCCGTCCCAGGCCTCGGCCTTGGCGCGCAGGGCCGCCTCGAGAGCAGCCAGCGCCGGCAGGAGCGTCCGCTCGAGCTCCTCGCCCACCGCCACGTGCATCGCCGTCGGGAAGACGTCGTTGGAGGACTGCGCCCGGTTGCAGTGGTCGTTGGGGTGGATCGGCGCCTTCGAGCCCATCTCTCCTCCGAGCAGCTGGATGGCTCGGTTGGAGATGACCTCGTTGGTGTTCATGTTCGACTGCGTACCCGAGCCGGTCTGCCACACGACGAGGGGGAAGTGCTCGTCGTGCTCCCCCCGCACGACCTCGTCGGCCGCCTGCAGCAGCGCCTGCTGCTGCGCCTCGTCGAGCATCTCCAGCTCGCCGAGCTCGATGTTCGCCTGGGCGGCGCACTTCTTGACGATGCCCAGCGCCCGGACCATCGGGCGCGTGAAGCGGTGGCCGCCGATCTTGAAGTTCTTGAGGCTGCGCTGGGTCTGCGCGCCCCACAGACGGTCGCTCTGGACCTCGATGGGACCGAAGGAGTCGGACTCGGTACGGGTGCTCATAGTTCTGGAGGTGGGCCGCTCGTGCGGCGGTTGCGGACACGCGGAGGTCCCGCGAGCGGAACCGGTGCCCCGGTGGTCGGGAGGAAGGGCGAGGCGCTCTGGATCAGAGCAGGCCGAGGTCGCGCAGGGCGTCCATGTCCTTGGCGATCTCACCCGCGGTGTTCTGCATCTGAATGCGCGACTCGGTCGCGAGGGGCACCTCGACGACGCGCTCGACACCGCTGCGCCCGAGGATGGCGGGCACGCCCATGTAGATGCCCTCGAACCCGTACTCCCCGTTCAGGAGGCAGGCGCAGGGAAGCAGGCGCCGGCCGTCGTTGAGGATCGTCTCGGCCATGGCGACCGACGCGGAGGCCGGCGCGTACCAGGCCGAGCCGGTCTCGAGCAGCTTGACGATCTCGGCCCCGCCCTTCCGGGTCCGGTCGACCATCGCCTCCATGTCGTCCTGGTGGACGAGGTCCCCCGCCGCGACGCCGTTGACCGTGCAGTAGCGCGGCATCGGCACCATGGAGTCCCCGTGGGCGCCGAGCACCATGGCGTCGACGTCCTGGACCGCGGCCCCCGTGGCCTCGGCGAGGAACCAGGAGAAGCGCGCGCTGTCGAGCACGCCGGCCATGCCGATCACGCGCTGGGCGGGGAAGCCCAGCTTGGCCCGCATGAGCCCCACCATGGAGTCGAGGGGGTTGGTGACGACGATCACCACGGCATCCGGACTGCCGCGGCGGATGGACTCGGCCACGTCGCAGACGATGCGCCCGTTGACCTCGAGGAGGTCGGAGCGGCTCATGCCGGGCTTCCGCGGACGGCCGGCCGTCACGATGAAGACGTCGGAGTCGTAGGTCGCCTCCGGGTCCCCCGTGCCCACGATGCGGGACTGGAAGCCCTCGATGGCGGCACTCTGGTTGAGGTCGAGCGCGATGCCCTCTGCGCGCTTGCCCAAGACGTCGATCAGGACGATCTCGCTGGCGAGGTTCTTGAGCGCAGCGAGGTGGGCGCAGGTGGAGCCGACATAGCCGGCGCCGACGACGGTGACCTTGGCGGTGGCGGGCTGCATGAGCCGCAGAGGATAGGGCGCGGATCGGCCGGGCTGGAGCGGCGATTCCCCGTTCTGGGAGCACCGCGGCCCCCTCCCCGGGACCGGCTCCGAAGAGGCCCTACCATGGCGGCATGGACCCCGCCGCGGAAGCCGACCCCCTCGACGGGCTCCCCGTGGCGATCTGGAGCGGTCCCTTTCCCCGCGGGGCAGCCACGTCCATGACCGCCGGGATCCGGCAGCTGGTTGGCTACGGCTCGGACGAGTGGATCGAGCACCCCGACCTCTGGGGAGCGCTGGTACGCCCGAAGGATCGCGAGCGCATGCGCGCGGTCGAGGACCTCGAGCCCGGCGGCTCGCTCACGCTCGAGTACCGCCTCACCCACCGGGAGGGCCACGGCGTGTGGATCCGGGACCTCATCGGCCGCAGCGTCGATGGGCGCGAGCTCCGGGGCGTCATGCTCGGGATCGACGAGGAGATGAGTGCCCGGCGCCAGGCGAGACGGCTGCAGCAGCACTTGGCACGCGTGTCCGAGGTCGCGGAGGAGGTCTTCTTCACGCGGGACCCCGGCGGAGCCCTCTTCCTCACCGAGGCCTACGAGCGGATCGTGGGGCGCCCGCGCGCCCAGGCGCTCGACGACCTCGAGGGCGTCCTGCGCCTCGTGCACCCGTCCGACGAGGCGCACGTCCTCGCCGCCGTCGAGCGGCTGCGGACCTCCGAGGAGTCGGTCTCGACCTCGTTCCGGATCGTGCGCGACGACGGCGAGGTGCGGTGGATCCACGCAAGGGCCAGTCGCAGCGAGGTCGAGTCGCGTGGCGAGCACCAGCCCGGCAGCTGGATCCAGGGCCTCGCGCGCGACGTCACCCGCGAGC
>WTJQ01000255.1 GCA_011524785.1 Planctomycetota bacterium
GCGTCGCCGGCGCGAGGTTGAGGTGGAGCTCTCCCTGGGGGGCCCGGATCCCGGCGCTTGCGAGGGTGGCGGGCAGCCGGGTGCGCGTCTCCCGGAGAGCCCCGTCCGGCAGCCCCGTGAGGAGGACCCGGGTTCCACCCCGGTCGCTGCGGTCGAAGCGCGCCTCGACCGTGACCAGCGCGGCCCCGCCGGGAGCCAATGAGGCCGTCACGAGGCTCGCTGCATGCTCCATCGCCATGAGGACGCACGGCGCACCCGAGCGGTGTCACCCCGTGGCTCCGCGGGAACCCGCGGGGGCACGGCGCTACCATGCGCCCATGTGGCTGCTCCTGCTCGCGCTGCTCCCGTGGGGAGGGTCCCTGCGGGAGTGCGTTGGGGTCGCGCTCTCTGGGGCCTCCGAGACGAGGCAGGACACCGAGCCGGCCCCGGATGCCCAGGAGCGCGAGGGCGCGCAGGGGGACGCGGACGGGGCCGCCTCAGCGGATCGCGCGCAGGAGGAGTCCCCAGACTCCAGTCTCCCGGACGAGCCTCGAGCGAGCTCTCTCTCCGAGGAGGCGCAGCTGGCACTCGCGGAGCGTGACGCCCTGGCCGTGACCTGGGAGGTCCTGCCGCTCGACGACCTCGGCCCCGGTGCCCGCCTGGGGCAAGCCGTGGCCCTCGGGGACTTCGACGGGGACGGCTGGGAGGATCTCGCGGCCTCCGCCCCCGGCGCGCTTCGACCCGAGGGGCCGGGGCGTGGCGTGGTCCTCATCGCCTACGCCGCCGAGGGCGGACTCCTCAGCGGCGTGCGAGAGACCCGCCTCGTGGCGCCGCCCAGCCACCAGCCCGACTTCGAGTCGCTCGAGTTCGGGCACAGTCTCTGCGCGATCGATCTGGACGACGATCCTGAGCCCGAGCTCGCGATCGGGGCTCCTCGGTCCGGCGCGGACTCCGGCTCGGTGTGGGCGTGGGGGATCGAGGGCCCGCAGCGTCCGGCTCGGATGATCCTGCCGCCGGGGACGCTCCCCGGGGGACTCGGTCACGCCATGTGTCGCCTCGACCTCGAGGGGGACGGCCGGGACGACCTCGTGGTGGCCGCGCCGCAGGCGGACCTGGACGGCGTGCGCTGCGGCGCGCTGCTCGCCTTCTCCTCGGGCGGGGGGCGTCGCGTGCTTCCTCCGGTCGACCCGCAGGAGGGCGGCCTCTACGGGTTCGCGCTCGGGGCGGGCGACCTACTGCCGGGCGGCCCGCAGAACCTGGTCGTCAGCGAGCCGGGCGCGAGCCACGCCGGCGCGGACGAGGTGGGCCGGGTGTGGGTCTTCCCGCCCGACGGCGCGCTGCGTCGGCCGGACCTCTGCATCGACCGGACGCCCGACCCCGAGGAGCGCTCTCGGTTCGGCGTTGCCCTGGCGACGCGCGGCCCGCTGCTGGCGGTGGGCGCTCCGGGGACCGATCGCGAGGGACGACGGGACGTGGGCCGCGTCCTCTTCGCCGGTCGTTACCCGCGCCTCGATCCTCTGCTCGAGCCCGGCCTCGAGCGCGATGCGCTGCTCGGCAGCTGCCTCGCCTTCGTCGACCTCGCAGGCGCGACCGAGCCGGACCTGGTGGCGCCGGTCTGGGGGGCCGAGACCCCGGAGGCGGATGCCCAGAGAGGCGCCTGGGTCTGGGTCGACCTCGACGGCGACCCGCGGTGGCTGCCGGCCCCGGATGGCGGCGGAGCGCGCTGGGCGCGGACCCTGACGGCGCTCGAGTCGGAGGACTCCACGCTCCTGCTCGCCAGCGATCCCTCCTACGACCGGGAGGCACGCGGCCGAGCGGACAACCACGGGCGGATCACCCTCGCGCGCTTCGAGCGCCCTTGAACCCGGCCGACCTCGCGTGCGAGCCTGCAGGCATGCGCTCCACGGCCCCGCTGCTGCTCCTCCTCGCGCTCGCGAGCTGCGTCACCCCGCCCGCGCCTCCGTCAGGGCCGCGCCTGGGCGAGCCCGTCCCGGCAGCCGAGCGGCGGGGGGAGGAGCTCGTGGCCTGCGGCCGCCTGTTCCACGTGGGGGTCCCCGTCGTCCTCTGGTCGGACCCCGGGGGCTACGACGCCTACAGCACGAGCCTGCACTTCGACGCGCCGAGTGGAGGAGGCGCGGTCGAGGAGGGAGAGCTCCGCTACCAGCCTGGCCGTCGCGTCGACGGGAGCCCCGGTGAGTACCAGGTGACGCCCGGCTCGACGGACCTCGCGGCCCTCCAGCGCGCGGTCGATCTGTTCGTCGTCCACTACGACGCCTGCGGCTGCAGCCGGCAGTGCTTCAAGATCCTCCACGACCGGCGCTGCCTCTCGGTGCAGTTCATGCTCGACGTGGACGGGACGATCTACCAGACCCTCGACCTGCGCGAGCGCGCCTGGCACGCGGCGAAGGCCAACACGCGCTCCGTGGGCGTGGAGATCGCGAACTTCGGGGCCCGCTCGACGCGGGACGCCGAGGGGCTCGCGGCGCTCGAAGACCTGCACCCGCGGGACGAGCGCGGGCCGTACGTGGCGTTCCCTGCCTGGATGGAGCCCACCGACGTCCGGACCCCGGGCTTCCGCGCCAGGCCCCGCCGAGCGGAGCGGATCGAGGGCCCCATGCAGGGCGGCCGCTGGGCCCAGTACGACTACACGGCGGAGCAGTACGCC
>WTJQ01000086.1 GCA_011524785.1 Planctomycetota bacterium
CCTCGACAGCTCACGCCCCGAGCCGTTCCCTGGTGCGACCGCCGAGGCCCTGCTCACGGCTGCGCAGGCCTATCGGGAGAAGGGCGCGACCGAGGCCGAGCTCGGGGCCCTGCTCGAGCTCACGGGCCTTGCCCCCACCCTGAGCGGGACCGCCTGGCTACGGCTCTCCCAGCTCCAGGAGACCGTTCGCAACGCGGGCTTCCGCGTGCCCGAGGAGAGCCTGGCTCGAGCCATGGCCCTCCTGCCGGCAACTGCGTGGGACCACGTGGAGCACTGGAAGGAGCTCGGCCTCCTGAGCCTGCGTGCCGAGTCGCGCTCCGTGCGGACGATGCGGCAGGCGATCCAGAGCGGCGCGGCCAACCTGAGGGACCACGGCCCCGCGGGTCGCTTCCTGCTCGCGGAGAGCCTGCTGGACGAGGACAACGTACCGGTGGCCCTGGGCGTCACGCGGCGCCTGCGTCAGGACTACCCCGGGCTCGTCCCCGCGCTCGACCTCGAGCTGGAGTGCCTCTTCGCCGCCGGCATGCGGCGCCAGGCTGCCAACGTGCTGCTGGAGCGCCTCGAGCTGACCGGCCCGGATCCTCGCTTCCGCGCCTTCGTGGACCGCTTCGGCGTGTGGAGCCTGACCGACGACCAGTACGCCCGGCTCGTGGATCGCGACCCCCTCGGGGAGGGCCGCCTCACCGTTGCCGCGCGCGCCCTGGAGGAGGGAGCCCCCGCCGAGGCGCTCCTGGCCCTCGGGACCGCTCGACGCCCGGAGCACGATGCCCCGGAGCACGACCTCCTGCGCTCCGACGCTCTGGTCCAGCTGGGTCGACCGGTCCCCGCCTCGCGGGCCGCGGCCCTCGCCTTGAACTCCTCTCGCACCCGCGGCCAGGCCTGGCTGCGGCTGGTGGAGTCCCGGCTCGCCGGCGACGCCGAGAACCTCGACATCACCCTCGACGTGTTCCTCGACCAGCCCGCGGAGGACCTGAGCGAGGCTCCCCTGATCGAGATCGTCGATGCCCTGCTGGGCGCGACCCGCGCAGCAGCCGCCCTGCGAGTGGCCGAGCGCCTCGACGCCGCTCCGGAGACGCGCAGCCCCGAGCTGCTCCAGCGCATCGCGCTCTGCGCCGCGATCCTGGACGACCGGGAGCTGCTGGACACCACCCTCGACCGGTGGGAGGCCTTCCGCGGGGACGGCGTCGTCGAGCTGCTGCGGGTGGCCCTCGCGCTGGAGGACGAGGACTGGCGCGCCCTGCCGGCCCTCGCGACGCCGCTGAGCAACACCCCTCTGGCAGCGAAGGACCCCTGGGTCTCGTTCCTCGCCGACATCTGCCGCGAGCAGCCGGAGCGAGCCCTCGAGACCGCACTCGCCCAGGTCCGGACGCGCCCGGAGTCCACCGACTGGAACCTCTCGCTGGGACTCGTGCAGGCACTGCTCGGCCAGCCCCTGGACCTGCCCGCGCCCCTCGGGCCGCAGGCAGAGGAGCAGCTCGCGAGCCTGCTCTCCCAGGACGGCGCCGCGCTGGACCCGCGCCGGGTGCTGCGGCTCCTCGCCGCGAGCCGCGTGGGCGGCTGGGGCCTCTGGGCCCTGCCGCGCATCGCCGACCTCGCTGCCAACCCGCCGGGCCTGTGGGAGCTCCTCCTGGCCGAGCAGGCCCAGGCAGGTCTCGGCCAGAGCGAGCTCGCGAACGAGGTGCGCAACCTGCTCTCGGCCCGCTTCCCCCGCTGCGCGCCGGTCTGGGTCCGCAGGGAGGCGGCGGCGGTCCGCGAGGCCATGGGAGACGCGTGGGCCCCCGAGGTGCACGCCCTGCGCGCCGCGCGCCTGCAGGCCTGCGGCCTGACCGAGACCGGTGAGCCGGGCCGGGACGTCGTCGACCGCGCCCTCCTCGCCGTGGCCTCCGGGCGCGAGGCTGGGGCCGTTCGGCTGCTGACGGAGGCCGTCACAGCCACCGAGGATCTCCACGAGGCCGCGTGGCTGCTCGCGCGACTGGAGCTCCGTGACGGCAAGCCCCTCCGGGCCCTCGGCCGCCTGCTCCCCACCTGGAACGCCCTCTACCCCACGGAGGACGAGGCGCCCACCAGCGGTAGCCCGAGGACCCTGGAGCTGCTCGAGGTGATCGAGGCAGCTCGCACCGCCCGCTCGGGCGCCCTCTCGGGCGAGGACGCCCTGCGGATCCTCCAGGAGATGGTCGAGCGTGCCCCCCACGACCCGTGGCTGGCCCTCGCCCAGGTACGCACGCTGCTCCTGGACGACCCTCGCAACCGCGACCTGGCGGCGACGCGGGCCCGGACCCGCCTGGTCGAGCTGCGCCAGCGCATCGCGGAGCGCAACAGGGACGAGCCCCGGGCCCTCGAGGCCGAGGCCGCCGGCTCCGGTCACGCCTGGGGCGAGTGGCTCTCCGCCGTGTCCCCGCAGCTGGCGGTCGAGTTCCTGAGCCGCGAGCTGGTGCTCGAGCCCGGCGACACCACCGCCTGGATGCTGCGCGCCAAGGCCTCGACGACGCTCGGCGACCTCGATGCTGCGTCCGAGGACCTCGGCTTCCTCGAGGAGGCCGCCGGCTCGCGGGAGGCCTCGCTGCGCGCCTCGGTCGTCCTCGCGAGCCGTGGCCCCCGGCCCGTCGTCCTGCGCGACCGCTTCGCACGGCTCAGCGAGGTCGCGCCCTTCGGCGAGTACGAGACGGCCGTGGTCGACTTCGCGCTGGGCTGGGCCGAGGCCCAGCAGGTCACGGGACGCGGCTCGCGCGCCCTGCGCCGACCGCGGGTCCACTGGCCCACCATCATCGCGGACCGCGAGGGGCCCGTCGCCCCCGAGGTGTTCGCGGCGGCCACCCTCTCGGCAGCGGCGAGCGCCGGCGAGGCCGGCGATCTCAAGTGGCTCGAGCAGGCCTCGACGGACATCCTGCGCCGCCGCCCCAGCCCCTACGTCGTGCCGCTGACCCGCGCGCTGCGAGGCCTGGCCGCGGTCGACGCCTGATCAGGCGAGGTCGCCCCGCGACGCCAGGAGCTCCTCCATCGTGACGCTGGGGAAGCGCTCCAGGAAGGCCTCCAGCTTCGCGAGCGTGGAGCCGAGGCCGACCCGGTGGCGGAACCGCTTGCTCAGCGGGGCCTCCACGCGCGGCTGGTCGGGATCCACCTCCCACGGGTGGAGGTAGGTGGCCGTCGGGCGCCCCATCCGCTCGAGCGAGGCGAAGAGCGCCCTATGGACGACCCCGGGGAGCAGCCGGAAGTAGCCCCCGCCCCCCACTGGCCAGTTCCGCCCGAGCAGCGGATAGGTCGAGACCGGGAACTCGACGAGGTCACCGGCCTCGGTCTCGATGGTGGAGATCCCCGGCTCGAACCCGGGGACGCCATAGTCCGGGTGCCGGATCGGGTGCACGCTGGAGTCGTAGCGATAGCCCCGCTCGACGAGCACGTCGAAGGCCCACCAGGTGCGGCGCGTCAGGGTGAACGTACTCGCACGGAAGCCTCGCGGCCGGGGAGCGCCAGCAGCGGCCAGAGCCAGCTCGGTCCGCTCCAGGTCCTCGTGCAGAGCCGCGGGGTCGAGCTCCTGGAGGAAGCGGTGGTCGTACCCGTGCGAGGCGACCTCGTGGCCTCCGTCGATCACGCGGCGCACCAGGTCCGGGTGCCGCTCGGCGATCCACCCGAGGAAGAAGAAGGTGGCCCGGGCCTCGCGCCGCCGCAGGAGATCGAGGATGCGCCCCATGGCGAGCTCGACCCGCGACTCGAGGCCGTCCCAGCTCTCCCGAGGGCATGCGTGGGCGTGGTTCGCGACCTGGAACCACTCCTCGACATCGAATGACAGGGTGTGCTGCGGAGGAAACGTCACCGAACGGCCTCCAGGGCATCGAGGACGCGCCGCACGTTCCCCCGCCAGGTCAGGTCCTGGCGCTCGAGGCTCGCCCGCGCCGTGAAGCCTAGGCGCGTCCTCAGGGTCCCGTCCCCAACGAGCTGAGCGCAGGCCTCCACGAGCGCGGCTCCGTCCCCCGGGGAAACGAGGAGGGCGTCCTCGCCGTGAGTGAGGACCTCGCGCAGGTTCGGCTGGTCGGGAGCCACGGTGGCGAGGCCGGCCGCCATGTACTCATGGAGCTTGAGGGGGCTGGCGTAGGGATTGATCGCAGGCACGAGCGCCACGTCGAAGGCGGGGAGGAGAGCCGGGATGCGAGCGTGGCGCCGCGGTCCCGGGAGGTGGAGGCGGTCGGTGACCCCGACGCGAGCCGCAGCCTCAAAGAGGTTCGGAACGGCCGGCCCCCCGCCGACGACAACGAGGTGAGCCTCCGCGAGGGCGGGGCTCGCGAGCCCCTCGACGACGAGGTCGAGGCGGTGCCAGTCCCGCACCCACCCCACGAAGCCCAGCACGGGGGCGGCGCTCGGGAGGCCCAGGTCCTGGCGCGCGGCCGCAGGGTCAGGCCTCTCATAGGCCTCCAGGTCGACGCCGTTGGGCGTCACCACGAGCCGCGCGGGGTCAACGCCCAGGTCCTCGAGCATGCGCCCCAGGACACCGCTCACGACGCAGACGAGGTCCGCCCGCGTGAAGATCGAGCGCTCGGCTCGGCGCGCGAGCCCCTCGAGGTGCAGCCCGCGGGTCCGGGAGAGCTCGTCCACCATGGGCGAGTTGACCTCGAGCACCAGCGGGATCCCCAGGCTCCGCGCCGCGAGGACGCCGCCGCGATTGCCGAACGCGTAGCGCTCGTACAGCAGGTCCGGGCTCCAGGAGCGCCCCGCGCGCACGAGGCGCCGTGCTGCGGGCCACGTGTAGGCATGCTCGGCCACCTCTCGAACGAGGTTCGGAACGCGAAGGAGTCGGGAGAAGCGGCCCTCGCCCGCCGGGGACTCCTCGGAGCGGTCGGGCTCGTCGGCGCGAGCAACGAGGGCCTCCTCCAGCACCTCGTGCCCCTCGGCCCGGAACGCGGCGATCATGCGCCGGATGTGCACCGCCTGGCCATCCTCGGCCTGCGTGCGGTGGTGGTAGAGGACGCGCGTCACGCTGCCAGCTCCTCGCAGTCGTGGCGGCGCCGCCAGGCCTCCAGGACCAGCAGGCCCCAGAGGGCGAGCGCGTGGTCCCGACGACCGGACGCGTGCTCGCGCTCGAGCCTCTCGACGGCGCCAGCATCGAACCAGCGCGGAGGGAGGGAGCTCAGGTGGTCGCGGAGGGCGGACCGCAGCGGCCCCCTGAGCCAGGAGGCGAGGGGGATGTCGAAGCCGCGCTTCCTGCCGCCCAGGACCCGCGGCTCCAAGCGCGTCCCGAGGGCCTCGCGCAGGGCCACCTTCCCCACGCCGCCACGCACCTTGCGGTCGAGCGGGAGCCCGAGGAAGCGCTCCACGAGGCGGTGGTCCAGGAGCGGGACCCTGACCTCGAGGCCCACGGCCATGGAGGCGCGATCGACCTTCACGAGGAGCTGGTCGGGGAGGGTGGTCTGCAGGTCCGCGTACTGCGTCCGGAACAGCGGGCAGGTCGTCCGTGGCGCGGCGTAGTGCACCGCCCACGCAGCGAACGCATCGTGCCCTCGCAGCTCCTGCCTGAGGCTGGGGTGCAGCAGGGCATCGACCTCCGCTCGCGTGAGCACCGCGGCGCTGTCGAACGCCGCACGCGCAGGATCGGCGCCCACGCGCTGGAGGAAGGTCTTGCCGCGGAGGAACGCCGGGCCGCCGTGCACCGTGGGATGAAGGGCACCGGCGAGTCCGGCCAGGCCACGCAGGGGTCCAAGGGCACCCCGCACACGCGCCTCCCAGACCTCGTGGAGGTAGCGGCGGTAGCCCCCGAAGACCTCGTCGCCGCCGTCGCCCGAGAGGGCCACCGTCACACTCTCACGCGCCGTCCGGCTGACGAGCCACGTGGCGAGGTCGCTGGGGTCCGCGTGGGGCTCGTCGAAGTGCCAGGGGAGGACGTCGAGGGCGGTCTGCGGATCGGGTTGCTGGACCGCGACCTCGTGCCGTGCCCCAAGGCGCGCGGCGGTGAGGCGGGCGAGCTCCATTTCGTCGAAGGCCTTCTCCTCGAAGGACACCGTGCAGAGGCGAGGGGGCTCGTCAGCACCGCGAGCCATCGCATCGGCGACCCCCGCCGAGTCGACGCCACCCGAGAGGAAGCCGCCGAGAGGGACATCCGCCATGAGCCGCGCCTCGACAGCGCGGTCCAGGTGCTCGAGCACCTCGTCCTTCCGGTCTCGAGGACCCGGCGCCTCGTCGGGCGGCGACCACCAGACACGCGGAACGACGGGCTCGTCCACCGCGACGTCGATGAGGTGCCCAGGGCGGAGGCAATGGATGTCCTCCCAGGCGGAGTGGCGCCCCCCCACGTGGCCGCGCTGCAGGTAGTGCACGAGCGCCTCCCCTCGCAGCCGGCGCGGGAAGCGGCCCGAGGCCAGCAGGGCCTTGGCCTCACTGGCGAACCAGAGCGCCCCGTCCCTGCGCGCCCAGTAGAGCGGCTTCAGGCCGAGTCGATCGCGAGCCAAGAGGGTCCGCGGCTGGCCCGGAGTGCGCAGGTCGACCACGGCCAGGGCGAACATCCCCTCGAGGCGCTCCAGCATCGCTGGCCCCTCGTGAAGGTAGAGCTGGAGGGCGACCTCCATGTCGCTCCGGCTGCGGAAGCTCGCCCCGCGCTCGAGCAGCTCCTCACGCAGGCCTGCATGGTTGTAGAGCTCGCCGTTCCCCACGAGGGCAACGCGCCCGCAGGCGGAGACGAAGGGCTGGTCCCCGGCCGCGAGGTCCACGATGGCGAGGCGACGGAAGCCCAGGGCGACACCGCCCTGCTCGAAGTAGCCCTCGCCGTCGGGCCCCCGATGGACGAGCGTGCGCGTCATCCGCCGGAGGAGGACCGGATCGACCTCCCGCCTGGGGTCGTCATGGACCCATCCGGTGAAGCCGCACACGCTGGCTCAGGCCTCCCCGGCCAGGGCGGTCTTGCGGAAGCCCCGCTGCCGGCTACCGGGAGAGGCGAAGCCATGGGCCCGGCGTGCGACCAGCGGACCTCGCTCGCCCCGGCTCCGAACCGGATACCTGACCTCGTCCTTCATCTCCTGACGCGCGACCCTACCGAACACCAGCACGAGCGCGTGCAGGTGGTAGCCGAGGTCGAAGTGGGCCAGGTTCAGGAAGAAGCTCCCCACCATGAACGAGAGCAGGGCCGCCTCGAACAGTGTGCAGTAGGACAACATCCAGCTCGCGAAGTAGCGCCGCGCCGCCTCCTTCCGGATGCGGAGGATGTCGATGAAGGAGGCCGCGAAGAGGGCGAGGTAGGCGATCAGCGCTGGGAGGCCGCACTCGGCCGCCAGCTGCAGGTAGCTGTTGTGTGCCACCAGCGTGCCCTCGCCGCTGAGCTGCTCCTCCGTCGGGTTGGGCTCGAACTCCACGTAGTTCGACTGGAAACGGCGCAGGCCCATCCCCGTCAGGGGCTCCTCCTCGATCATGCGCAGGGCCACCTGCCAAGCACGGATCCGGCCCATGGCAGAGCCGTCCTGCTGGTAGGTGGAGATCGTGCGGATCCGCTCCCAGAACTCGTCGGGCGAGGCGGCGAGGATCGCACCGGAGGCCAGGACCCCGAAGAGGATGCCCATCATCCGGTTCCGGCTCCGCCAAACGAGCACGCTCATGGCGACGCCCAGCGACAGGAAGCCCCCCCGAGAGCGGGTGAGGATGACGGTGAACGCCGACAGAGGCGCCATGATCTTGAGCCCCCGCCGCAGGGTGGGGTTCCGCTCACTCAGGGCCAGGTGCAGCACCATGGGCACCGTCATGGCCATCACGAGGGCGAAGTCGTTGTTGTCCTCGATCATCCCGCCCGGACCGCGGATGATGTAGAGCGCACCACCGCGCAGGATTCCCTGCACGCCGTCCTTCACCCCATAGAAGGCGAAGGACATCGCGATGACCCAGAGCACGATCCGCAGCTGCTCGCGCGTCCGGACGAGGGCCGTGGTGAAGATCGCGATGAACACGATCTTGGCGTACTCGATGTAGCCAACCCACTCGATGGGCGCCTCGCCGTGAGCGAAGAAGTGCCCGAGACCGATCCAGACCACGAGGAAGGCCAGCAGCCCGGTCCGCAGGGACAGGACCGGCGGGTACTTCTCCCGCGCCGCGAACCAGCCGCCAACCATGACGGTGGCCACCAGGAGCGACCAGCGCTGCTCGCGTGCGAAGCCCCAGGTCAGGTCCTGGAGCCGCATGTAGGCGAGGACCGAGAAGAGCAGCAGCCCGACGAACGGCCGCCGGAAGCAGATCGGAAGGGACCCCAGGATGAACAGGGCAACGAGGATGTCGCGCAGGCTCATGGGGCGTCTCGGGGGCTGGGCACGCGGAGGGCCGCGTGGTCACGGGGTCACGACGTCACTCGAAGGCCGAGCGGAACTCCTCGATGACGCGCAGGACGTCGTTGCTGAGGAGGGACTGGTTGTTGACCCAGGCCCAGGTCACGTAGCCGATGAAGAGCACGACCGTGGCCGAGACCCCGCCCACCGCAACGCGAGCAGCCGCGCGGCGGCGCGCCTGGGAGCGCGTGACGATGAGGTTGACCGTCCCCAGAACGGGGAGCGCCATGGTGCGGGCGATGTCGCTGGGAGAGCGGAAGCTGCTGCCCGAGAACTCCTTGGCCAGCGCCGTACCGGTCCCGATGGCGAACCCCGCCAGCACGCTGAAGAGCCCGATCAGCCACGGGTTGGGCTCGGTCGGTGAGACCGGCAGGCTCGCCGGGTCCTGGACCTCGAAGGGATCCGCGAGGGGGCTGTCCAGCTGGACGAGCTCCTGACGCAGCGCTTCGAGGCGGGTCTCCGTCGTCTCGAGGACGGCGTTCTTGCGCTCCTGCTCGTCGAGCAGGCCAGCGATCTGCACGAAGGCGTCCTGCAGCTCACGGACCTCGAGGCTCATGGCCGCCACGCGGTCCGCCATCCCCTGCCGCGCCGACTCGAGGGCGTCGAGCTCGCGACGTGCCTCCTCGGCCTCTAGGGCCTTGGCGACCTTGGCCTCGTTGGGGACCATCAGGCGGTCCTCATAGGGAGCGGACTGAGAGGCCACCAGCGAGTCGCGCTGCTCGCGCAGCCGGGCGATCTCGCCCTGCACGGCCCGGTAGCGCGAGTGCGCCGGGAGCCAGCCCTCGGAGAGGATCCGTGCCTCGAGCTCGGCGATCTTGGCGTCCACCTCGCCCAGCTGCTGCGTCAGGTCCTCCGCCTCGCTGCGCGTGACGAAGGGCACCTCGTCCTCCATGCGGTCCCGGGCGGCCTCGAGCCGCGCCAGATCGGCCTCCTTCTCGAAGACCTGGTCCTCGAGCACCTCCAGCTCGGCCTCCGCCTCGTCGAGGCGGGCGAACTGGGGAGCCGTGGCGTCCTCACGCCCGTCCGGGCCCTTGGCCCCGGGATAGATGCCGTGGGTCTGGCGGAGCGAGGAGATCTGCTCCCCGATCCCGCGCAGCACGCCGCTGATCTCCTCGCGTGCGTCCTTGAGGTCGGCGTAGGACTGACGCACCTGGGACTGACGCAGCTCCAGGACCTCGGTCCGCCAGCGCTCCATCAGCTCGCGCAGGAACTCCTGGGCCCGGCGCGCGTCGACGTGGGCGAACTCGGCCCGCACCAGCTGCTGCGTGGCCATGCGGTCCATGGGCGGGGTCTCGACCGAGAGGTTGTCGAGGGTCTTCTCGACGTACTGGACCCGATCGGTGTTGCCGAGCGAAGCGTACTCGAGCCAGTTGAGATCCTGCAGCACGGCGCGAACGCGCTGCGGCGAGCGGATGGTGTGCTCGGCCACGCGCCCCTCACTGGTGCCGCCCGTCCGATTGCCCCCCGTCTCGAGATCCCGAAGCATGACCCTCGTCGAGGAGACGTACTTCTTGGGGACCAGCACGGCGACGCTGATCCCCACCGCGGAGATCAGCAGGCCGGGCAGCAGGATGGTCCAGGCGCGCCGCCGGAGCAGGCGCTTGAACTCGTCGAACTGACTCGTGGACTCGACTTCGACAGCCATGGATCTGCGCTAGAAGAACAGGCCGCCTCGGGCGCCGCCTGCCTGGAGGTTCGTATCGAACAGCCCGAAGCGGCTGCCCCAGAAGAAGGCGCTGGAGACCTCACGGATCACCTCGGTGAAGGGGAAGATCAGCGCCTTGATGAAGTAGGCCACCTGGGCCAGCATCGTCGGGGGCACGAAGATGATGTCGCGCTCCTGGACGTGGAAGTTGAAGGTCGAGTCGCCCTCGAAGAGGTCGTTGATGTTGACCACGGCGATGAACGGATCGACGGGGTCGGCGCGAATCAGCTTCACGCGGCCCAGGTTGGCCGAGTTGGGGCGCGGCTCGGAGGCCATGACGGCCTCGAAGATGGTCAGGTCGCCCTCGAACTGCACCTCACCCTCGGAGTAGACCTCCCCGAAGACGAAGTACTTCTTGCCCTGGGTCTTGATCTGGACCTCGAGCTGCGTCTCGTCGTAGTAGGCGCTGTAGCGCTCGGTCAGGTAGGCCCGCAGGTCCGAGCGGGTGTAGCCAGCCACGTGGACGACCCCGAGCTCGGGCAGGAGCACGGTGCCGTCGATGTCCACGACCTGGGTGCTGGAGAGGCGCCCGGGCTTGAGGACGTCGATGAGCGCCACCGTGTCGCCGATCGACACGTAGTTCTCCTCCTCCGCGTTGCCCGTGTAGCGGTTTCCGAAGCCGTCCCGATTGAGGTACTGGAGGACCCGCTTGTCCGGGGCGCTGCTCGAGTTGCAGCCGCCGAGCCAGGTCACGGCCGACAGCAGCAGGAGCAGACCGAGGCCCCAGCGCGAGGGCCAGGAGCGGGACTCGAGGGGGTTGGCGAGGCGAGAGGGGCTGGGCATCACTGGGGGGAAGGAAGAAGCGCGCGAAGCGCTCCTCCAGGGTCAGGATCGGCAGGAACGAGATCGGAGTTGACCCCGGGGCCGTCGCCCGGCCCCCCGGGATCAGCCTTGGCCTCGCGAACCGTACTGCCGCTCGTAGTAGTC
>WTJQ01000310.1 GCA_011524785.1 Planctomycetota bacterium
CCAAGGAAGGTCTCGACGCTGGCGTTGGCATACACCAGGGGGGTGAGCACGACCAGGACGAGGTCAGCCGCGCGGACGGCCTGTGCCGCGATCCTGTGATGCTCCAGGCGGTGTCCATCGAAGTCCGGCGTATCACAGATCAGCCAGCCCAGATCGGGCGTAACGGCGCCGGAGTAGGTGCCCTCGAGAGGCCAAGCCGTGCAGGCCGACTCCGGACCGAAGATCTGCGCCTCGGCAGTGAAGCCGCCGCGAGCAGCTGGGACCGCTTGGGCAGCGCCAAGGCGCTGGGCCAGAGTGGACTTCCCCGCATTGTTCGGTCCCACGATCACGACGCCGGGGGCCTCAACGGTGCCGGCTGGGGCTCCTGCTCGCGTCGCACGCGCCGCGACGCGCCATTCATGCAGCCGCTGAGCGAGAGAAGCCGGGAGTTCGCCCGGCTCCGGGTCGAGACCCTGTCCGACGGAGTGGGCCGCCCCCGCTTCAACTCCAGACGAGGTCATTGCCCTCCCTCTTCCGGATCCTCGGCCGCCCCCTTGCGCTCGTAGGCTCTGAGCATGCGGTCGAGCTGCTCCGCGGCCTCTGGGGATACCGCGACCAACCGTTGGCGCGCCGCGCCCGCGGCGCCCTGCTCACCGGCCTGCACGAGGGCGAAGGTCAGGCCGAGCAGCACGTCCGCCGCCCTTGGGCGCAAACGCTCGAGGGCCCGCCACGAGGTGACTGCCTGCTCCCAGTCTCCGTCAACCGTGGCCATGCTCGCGCTGAGCCGCAGCGCCTCCTCATCCAGGGGGAGCTCGGCGAGCAGCCTGGCGCACAGGGATCGAGCCTGCTGCCGCTGGCCCGTCTGCCACCGACTGCGGATGACAGGAAGGAGGACCCTCGGGTCCCACTGCTTCCGATCGGCGAGCTCGCGCCGCTCCAGTGCCTCGGCCGCAGGGAAGAGGCCTCGTCGTTGCAGGACCTCGCGCAGGGCCGCGCTCCCCAGCTCCTCCGCCGGCCGGAGCCACCTACCGGTCGAGAGACTGGCAAGGCTCCGTCGAACGGACGGCTCCACGTCGTTGGTGAACCCCAGATCGGCTCGCACCTGCTCCAGGTCTGGGGCGCCCCGATGGAGAGCCACCAAGCGCCCCCTTGGATCCAGGATGAACAGCGAGGGCAGCACGAGGGGAGCATCCGAGTCGGAGAGGGTCCCCTCGACCGCCTCCAGAACTCGAAGGGTCTCTGGATCCGCGCGCAGGTAGCCCCCGGGCCAGCCACTCTTCAGAAGTAACCCCTGACCCCGCAGGCCTTCGGATGCGGGATCCGCGTGGACGGCCAGGACTCGGACGCCTTCGCGAAGCCAATTCCCAGCCTCCTTGGAGAGCTCGGGCAGCTCGGCCACACAGGTCGCACAGTCGGCACTGAACAGGGCTAGGACCGTTGGGCCGGGCTCGTCCTCCCTCGGTCCGCTCAGGGTCGTGCGCTGGCCCGTCCCGTCGACCCCACGTAGCGCGGGGAGCAGCAGCGGGCTCGACAGGATCACGCGCCCCTCCGATCGCAGGGGAGCCTCGGGGAACCCCTCCTCCGGGTCCTCGGGTCGCTGGCTCGGTGGAGTCCAGCGCCGCGCGACGCCTCCTCCGCGCGCCAGGGTGAACCAGCCGCCAGACGTCGCGCCCAGGAACTCCTCTCGCTCACCGTCAGGCCAGATGACGGTCACCCCGAGGCTCTCGCCCGCTGGGACGCCCAGATGCTCCCAGGGCCCGACCTGGCTCAGGAACCCATCGCCAGCTCGCCGGGTGCGTACCTGCGTGCCCAGGGTGGAGGTCACGAGCATGCGCGCCCCCACGGCGTCCCGCTGGGAAGCTGGGCCGAGGAGCCGCAGCGCGATGAAAGCACCTGCGGGGTTCCGCCGGTTCTCGAGGATGCGAAGCCTCGGGGCGCCCCGCCCTGTGCGAAGCAGATCCAGGTCCCCGTCATGATCGAGGTCGAGCGGAAGGATCGACCGCCCGTCGTCCTCCGCGGCCAAGCCGCTCACCCAGGAGACGTCGACGAAGCTGCCGTCCCCCACGCCGAGGTAGGCCGTGTCCCGCTCGTGGCCCGACCACGAGAGGCCGCGCCGCAGGTGCCGAGACACCGCGGCCCAGCCAAGGAGGTACGGGTCGGCCTGCGGGTCGACCGTCCGGGGCGTCTGCGACACGACCTGCCGCCAGAAGTAGCTTCACAAGTCGTCGAGCCGCTCACCGGTGACGAAGCCGGCCGGGCAAGCCACGTCCAGCACACCATCCAGGTCGAGGTCCAACAGGCGTCCGCCCCAGGCCCACCGACCCATGGCGGCCCCTCCAGCGCGAGGTACCTCCAGGAAGGCGTCCCCCTCGCGACCAAGGAAGAGGCTATTGCCCTGCGCGTGTCTCGCCATGGCCGAGCGCAGGACGCCGCCCTCGCCCCCAAGGAATCCCGGCTGCCCAGTGATACGCCCGCCGGCCGAGCTGAACATGTTCGACACGAAGAGGTCCTCGCGCCCGTCTCCGTTCACGTCCCCCACGCTGACTCCCATGCCGGCCGCGACGTCCCGGACCCCAAGGTCGGCTGCGGCCTCCTCGAACCGGCCCTGCTCGTTGATCCAGAGCTGATTGCTGCCAAAGTCGTTGACGACGTACAGGTC
>WTJQ01000482.1 GCA_011524785.1 Planctomycetota bacterium
GGGCGGGCAGGCTCGAGGAGGGGGCAGTCGCGGGGGCGCTCGCCTGTTCGCTCGCCGGAGCGTGCCACTCGTGGTCGGCATCACGGACGACGATGGCGCAGTCGAGCGTGGCAGTCCCCGGAGGGAAGCGATCCGCGTCCTCGAACCAGTGGGAGCGCAGACGCCGGACCTGCAGCCCGAGGCTGGATCCGCCCGTCGAGCGCAGCTCGACCCCCTCGAGGGTCCCCTCCGCCTCGCCGTCCCAGACGACGTGTCCCGAGGCGATGGCCTCGCGCGCCGCGTTCGCGGACTTGAAGAGCGTCCCCTCGGCCCAGGGGGCGACCGAGGCCACGAGCTCGATGTCGGTGGACCCGTCCCCGCTCTCGACCCGCCCGATGAGCTCCTCGTCGGTAGCACGCACCTCGATGCGGGTGCAGTCGTCCGGCGAGGGGACGAGCCGCGCGCCCGGGATGGGTGCCAGCCTCGAGTCCGTCTCGGAGCGCAGCAGATAGTGCCCCTGGAGGGTCCTCCCCCCCTCGTCCCACTCGACCGCCACCCGGTGCCAGGCCAGTTCGGAGGCGAGACCCACCGGGATGGGCAGGAGCCGCGGACGCATGCGCGCGAGCCGCAGCATGCAGACCCCGCCGAGGGCCCACCCGCGGAAGAGCCGCGGGCGCAACCCCTGGGGCAGGAGGCCGCGCGCCGCCGTCGGGTCGAGGCGGTAGAAGACGCTGATCCTGCGATCGATGCGTCCGCGTAGGGCGGGGGCACGCATGCCCTTCGATCCTAGTCCTCGCCGTCCGGGCTCGTCTCGCTCCCGCGCCCCAGCCAGAGCTCGGTCCCGTTCCGAGACCAGCCGGCGGCCTCACGGGCTGCCGTCTCCTCCCACTCCAGCGCCTGCTGGAGCCGCTCCCGAGCCTCGCGCCGGGCGGCCCCCAGCTCCCAGGTCCGGGTGGAGCCCCCGCCTCCGGGCAACGAGTCGATCTGGTGGCAGAGGTGCTCGATCATGCGCAGCTCCTCCTGGGCCCGCAGCACGGGACTCTCCTCCTGCGCCGGCTGGAGCCCGAGCTCGGCCGCGCGGCGAACGAGACGCACCAGCTCCTCGGTGTCGGGATCGGAGCCCACCTGCGGGTCCTGGAGCAGCGCCTCCGCCGCGAGGACCAGGTCCTCGGCTCGGTCGTCCCGAGCGTGCACGGAGCGCCGGAGCAGCTCGGCGAAGCGCGCGGCCACTGCGGCACGGCGGTAGCCGCCGGAGGTCGCACGCGGCGAGTCCACCGCGTCGTAGGGCAGGACCAGGGCACTGCGCTCGGTCGCCACCCGCTGCGTGTTGTCGACCCCGCCGACCTTGGGCTCCTTCCAGCGCAGCCGCGCCGTGGCGAGCGGCGTGCCGTCGAAGACCAGCCCGCGAGCCAGCTCGACCTCGAACAGGGCCGTCACCTGGTGGCCCGAGCCGATCTCGCCCGCATCGACCGCGTCGTTGCGGAAGTCCGCATCGGCGATCGCACGGTTCTCGTAGCCGAGCTGACGCCAGCGCACGACCTGGTCGGGAGCGAACTCCACCTGGATCTTCACGTCGTCCGCGACGGGGACGAAGGCGCCGGCGAAGCGCTCGACCAGCGCGCGCTGCAGGGTGAGGTCGTCCTGGGCGTAGTCACAGACGCCGTCCCCCTTGTCCGCGAGCTGCTCGAGGAACGCGTCGCCGTTCTGCTCGAGGCCGACCCCGATCGTGTTGAGGTGCACGCCCCGGTCCAGCTCCTCCTGGACGCTCGCGAGGATCGCGGCCTGATCGGTCTCACCCGTGTTCGCGATGCCGTCGGAGAGGAGCACCACCCGGCTGGTCCGATCGGGCGCCAGCCCGCGCGCGGCCACCTCGTACCCCAGGCGCAGGCCCTTGGCCGCGTCGGTCCCCCCCGAGGGGCTGATGGGCTCCAGAGCGGCTCGAACCATGCCCCGAGAGGCCGCGCTCGTGGGCGGCAGCAGCTCCACGGCCTCCGCGTTGAAGGTCACGACGGACACGGTGTCCCGGGCGTCGAGCTGCTCGACCAGCTGGCCCACCGCGCGCTTCACGAGGCCCATGCGGTCGTCGCTGCGCATGGAGCCGCTGCGGTCGATCACGAGGACCAGGTCGAGCGGATCGCGCTCGCTGGGCGCCACGTCCTGGGCGCGGACGCCCACTCGGAGGAGCCAGCGGTCGCCTCCGGGATGGAGCGCCGAGGGCGCCAGCTCGGTCGAGAGGGCCAGCGCGTCCGTGGCCGGAGCCTCGAGGTCGGCACGGAACCAGTTGACGAACTCCTCGGTCCGGACCTCCGCGCGCCCGGGGAGGCGTCCCTTGCCCAGCGTGTAGCGCGCGCGCCCGAAGCTCGCCGTGTCGACGTCAGCAGCGAACGTCGCCTGAGCGTCCGCGAGAGTGAGCTCCCAGGGGTTGTCACCCCACCACGTCGAGAAGCGGCTGGAGGCATCGACACCGGGACCGATGGTCGTCCCGCGCAGGACCTCCCGCTGCCGGAGCTCCACAGCGTCCTCGAACGCAGGCAGACGTACCGAGCGGCGCACGCCCTCGCCTCCCGAAGCATCGCCCTGGTACCACCGGCCCGACTCGTCGGCCCAGAACAGCCCGCGCCCGCCACCCTCGTCGGCGCAGGCTGGAC
>WTJQ01000065.1 GCA_011524785.1 Planctomycetota bacterium
CTCCCAGTCCTCGTCCCGCAGGGCGTCGGGCTCCATGCCGTCCCGTGGCCCCGAGCCGTCGCCGCTCCTCACCGCCTGGGCGACCTTCGTGTACTGGTCGTGCCCGAGGGAGTTGGAGATGGCCAGGGCGTGCGGGTGGACGGCGCGCGTCACGACGACCGGCAGCTCGAGGGTCTCCTCGATCGCCCCCTCCCCGAGCCCGAGGCTCGGCATGGCGCGGTTCAGGGTCTTCGAGCGGTAGCCCGTGACCTCGATCCAGTCCCCGTTGGCGAGGCCGAAGCGGGCCGCCGTGTCGGGGTGGATCCAGGCGGGGTTCGAGTGGACGATCTCCGAGCACCACTTGAGGTTCGCCGTGCGTCCGTGGTTGTGGACGCACCACTTGAACGAGGTCATGACGAGCTGGTCCTCGTCCAGGTCCAGGTGCTCGACCGGCCGCTCGAAGCGCGGCCACGGCCAGATCTCGACGTCGTGCCCCTTGTGGTGGGCGGGACGGTTCTTGCCCTTGGAGTTCGCGAGCGCCGTCAGGTCGCTGGTGTCCTGGTTCCGCCCGGTGCGCTGGACGAACTCGGAGTAGACCTCGAACTTGCGGCTGGGCGTCTTGAACCCGCGGACGGCACGGCCGTCCACGAGGATGCCGATGCCCTTACCGTCCTTGGTGATGATCCCCGTGGCCTCGTCGGTCTCGGAGCCGTCCAGGTCCTCCTCGGAGAGCGGTCGCAGGTGCGGCTCGAAGTAGGGCTCGACGGCCTCGTCCTCGTAGGCGCCCTCGGCAGCCAGGAACTCGAGCGCGCTGCCGTAGCGCTCCTCGTCGTAGGGGATCGACTCGGTCCAGCGCTCCATGTACTCCTGCTGGGTCGCCTTGGCGAACCACTGCTCCGCCATGTCGCCGCCCATGCGCCGGGCGAGCTCCGGGAGGATCTCGCGCATGTCCTTGGCCTCCCCGAGGGAGGGGCCGATGGGCCAGCGACTGCCGACGTAGGGGCGCAGGTTGTAGGCCCCGCGCGCGTCCAGCTCCCAGCGCTCGAGGTACGTGCTCCACGGCAGGACCATGTCCGCGTAGTGCGCCGTCTCGTTGTAGAAGGGGTTGATGCAGACGTGGAACCCGATCTTGTCCTCGTCGAGGAGGACGTTGCGGGTCACCCCGGTCTCCGGCCAGGTCAGCGGCGAGTCGAGGTTGTAGGTCATGTAGACCTGCATCCGCGCGCGCTCCTGCTGGAGGAACCAGTAGACGATCTCCCCCACCTTCATCTTGTTCCAGGTGTTCGCCAGGGCGAACTCGGGCGGGTCGGCGAGCAGGGAGGAGGCCGTGGCCTTCCCCGGCTGGGGCGGCAGCGGGACGCGCTTCTTGTCGATCCCGCCGGTGTACATCCAGCACCAGCCGCCCGGCTTCCCAACGCTGCCGACGAGGCCGTTCAGGAGCACGATCGCGCGGTCGTTCTGGAAGCCGTTCACGTGGGCCGACGAGCCCCGGTTGCACATGGTGGTCGCGCGCGGGGCGGCCGCCGCGAACTCGCGTGCGATGCGCGCGATGTCGGCCGCGGGCACGGTGCTGAGCTCCTCGGCCCACTCGGGGGTGCAGTCCTTCAGGACGTTCTCCCACACGTCGTCGAGGCTGCGGTTCGCCCAGGTGTCGAACCACTCGCGATTCGCCAGCCCCTCCTTGACGATCACGTGCCCCATGGCGAGGGCGATGGCCCCGTCCGTGCCGGGGCTCGGCATGAAGAACTCGTCCGAGGTGCCGGCGGTGTTCGACATGCGCACGTCGAAGGTGACGAGCTTGGCCCCGTTGACGAACCGCCCGCGCTGGATCCGCTGGGCCCCGGCGACATGGCCCTGGTGCGCCTCGAACATGTTCGAGCCGAAGTTAAGGATGTACTTGGTGTTCTCGTAGTCCCCGAGGTCCCAGTCCGACTCGAACAGGTACGCGAGGTTCGCACTCCGGCGCGCGGCCGAGCAGAGGCCGCGGTGGTTCAGGTGGGTGTTGGTCCCGAAGGCGTTCAGGAACTGGGAGACCGTGTCCTTGGAGCGGCTGCGCCCCTGGTGGAACGCGAACTCGCTCGGATCGCTCTCCCGGCAGGCGTTGAGGCGCTCGGCCAGCTCGTCGTACGCCTCGTCCCAGCTGAACCGCCGCCAGCGGCCACTGCCCCGCGGGCCGACCCGCTTGAGCGGGTGCAGCAGGCGCTCGGGGTGGTACTGGTGGTTGAGGCCCGCCTGGCCGCGGGCGCAGAGCTTGCCGCGGGAGTTGGGGTCCCGCGGGTTGCCCTCGATCTTGATCACCCGTCCGTCCTTGACGTGCGAGATCGTGCCGCAGACGGTCGAGCAGAGCTGGCACATGCCGACCACCTGCTCGGTGTCCTTGTACTTGTCGGGATCGGGGAAGCGCGTCTTGGCGTTCGGCCCGGGCAGGGGACAGACCCCAGGGGTCTTGTCCTGCCCCTCCGCCCAGGGCGTGCCCTTGCCCGCGCGCCAGACCTCGAGGCTCTCGCGCTCGGTCGCGGTGCGCCCCCGAACGGCCTTGGGGTCGTCGCCAGCAGAAGGCCCGCGCCCGGCGACGCTGCAGCCCGCGAGGGCCGCGCCGAGGCCGAGCAGGCCGCGTCGATGCAGGACGCTCACTGGCCCTCCTCC
>WTJQ01000351.1 GCA_011524785.1 Planctomycetota bacterium
GGTCGCCCTGGGGACGGGCTGGCTCGGCTACGGCTTCTGGCGCCTGTGCCTGGTCTCGGGCCCGAATGGGGGGGGCGTGGACCTCCGCCTGCGGTGGCGCGAGGTCGAGTTCTGGTGGCGAGGCCTCGACCTCTATCGCGATCTCCCGGACGCGATGTACCCGCCGGCCAGCTACCTGCTCTTCACGCCGCTCCTGGGGTGGGGCTCCTTCGGGACCGTGCGCTGGGTCTATGCGGGTCTGCAGGTCCTCTGCCTGATTGCGCTGGGGGTCTCCCTCCACAGGGCGGCCGGCGGGACGCGGCGCCAGCGGTGGCTGCTCGTGGCCCTCGCCCTGGCGAGCTATCCGCTGGGGGCCGGGATCGGCAACGGCCAGGTCGCGCTGCCCGTGCTCGTGCTCGTGATCGCGGCGGCCCACGCGACCCGCGTCGTGCCGATGGCCCTCGCCCTGACCGGCGCCCTCATCAAGCCGACGCTCGGGGGCCCGTTCGTGATCGTTCTCCTCGTCCGCTCGCGCGGCGTGGCGGCAGTCGCCCTCGCAGGCGCCCTCTACCTGGGCCTGACCTTGGGAGCGACCCTCCCGATCGGGGCGTCTCCGCTCGAGTGGATGGGCGCCTGGGCCGAGCGAGGGGTCGAGGGGGCCCACTTCGGCGCGAGCCGAGGCGAGGGCTCGATGGGGACCCGCAATCGCCGCACGCTGGAGTCCGCCGTTCGCGTCGGCGCGGGCCGGGGACCGACCGCCGCGCAGCGACGCGCCCGCAACAAGCGCAGGACCAAGCCGCGTCCCTTCACCATCAAGAGCGTCAACGTGCACTCGATGCTCGCGTGGGGACGCCTCCCCGGCTGGATGACCCTCGGCACCCTGGCCACCGTGCTGCTGACCTGGGCCTGGGTCGTGCGGCGGCGCACGGCGCCGGTCTGGACCCAGCTCGGGGTCGTGGGGATCGCGACCGTGCTCTGCACCTACCACGCCTGGTACGACCACGCCGTGCTGCTCCTGCCCCTCGTGGCGCTGCAGCGCATCGCGACGGGGCTGGATCCCGGAGGCCTCGCGCCCGGGCGTGCCCGTGCCCTGGCAGTGCTCCTTGGGCTGAGCCTGCTGGCGCCCGGCGGTCTCTACCTCCTGCCGCACCCGCTCAACAACGCGTACGTCGTCGCGCAGACCGTGGTCTGGCTGATCGCCGCCGCGGCCCTCGTGCGTCATGCGCGCAGCCCAAGCGCCTCCTGACCCGGTGCTCCGGTCCGGGCTCGCCGCTGAGTGCAGCGAGGTTCGGGTTCCCGAGGCGAGTGTCCGTGCGTGACGGGGCACGGATCGCCCACCTCGCGCTTGCCAGCCGCGGGACCATGCGCTGCACTCCATGGCCATGCGCGCGCTCCTCGCCTCGGTCCTCCTCCTCACCTCCTGTGCGGTCCCGGCTGGCGTCGCTGCTGAGGGACCTTGGCAGCCCCTGTTCCCCGACGAGGGGGTCCCCGTGCACTGGCGCGTGACCGCGTGGAAGGACTTGGCGCTCGCCCCGCCCGACGGCGCGCACTGGACCGTGGAGGACGGAGTCCTGACGAGCCGTGGAGCGCGCGGGACGTGGCTCGTCTCGGAGGCGGAGTACGGGGACCTCGAGCTCGAGTACGAGTTCCGGCTGGGGCCGCGCGGCAACAGCGGCCTCGCCCTGCGGAGCCCGGCCGCGGGCGACCCGGCCTTCGACGGCCTCGAGCTCCAGATGGCGGACCTGCGCTACAACCTCGAGGCCAAGCCGAGCGAGCTGACTGGCGGCCTCTACCGCGCCGTCGAGCCCTTCGAGCAGGTCTACCTCCCCGAGCAGTGGAACCGGATGTGGGTGCGCCTCGAGGGCGCTCACGTGACCGCGCGGCTGAACGGCACCCTGATCCTCGACCACGACCTCGAGGAGGAGCAGCGCGTGATTCCGCGCCACGACGGGACCCTCGCGCCGCCCCTCCGTGAGCGTCCGCGCCGCGGGCACCTTGGCTTCCAGGAGCTGAGCCGCGGCGGGACGCACGTGCTGATCCGCGGCGCGCGTCTCCGCTCCCTCGATCCCCAGTGAGCCCGGCGGTCCCCATGCAGTTCGTCGCCCTCGACCACGTTCAGCTCTGCATGCCCCCGGGGCAGGAGGAGCAGGCCAGAGCCTTCTACTGCGGCGTCCTCGGCATGACCGAGCTGCCCAAGCCCGCGGACGGGGCAGCCGGCTTCGGCGGCTGCTGGTTCGTGGCGGGCAGCGTGCACCTGCACCTCGGCCCGGAGGAGCCCTTCCGGCCCGCCCTGCGCGCCCACCCCGCCATCGCGGTCGACGACCTCGATGCCCTGCGCGCCCGCCTCGAGGCCGCCGATCTCGAGGTGAAGGACGGCAAGCCCATCCCGGGCCGCCGGCGCTTCTTCTCCACCGACTGCTTCGGCAACCGGATGGAGTGGGTCGAGCTGGGCGCGGGCTGAGTCCTTGGGGCCAGTGGCCGCTCAGGCCCGCGCGAATCGGGCTCGCGCGGCCCGCGTCAAGCGCGGCTCGATCGTCGTTCCTATGGCGGTGCCGAGCGCGATGCCGCCGGCCGCGATGAGCGCGAAGCGGAGGTCCACGGGCATGCCGGCTCGGAGGCCCGTCACCTC
>WTJQ01000343.1 GCA_011524785.1 Planctomycetota bacterium
CCCCCTCGCGAGGGGCGGGCCGGAACAAGGCAACTGGGTCCGGGGGTTACAGGTCCCGGCACCGAGTTCTCCGGGCTCAGTGGGCGCCGGCGGCCTTGGCGGCGTAGGCCGCGGCGTCGTTGGGGAACTCGCCGACGCAGTTGCCACAGCAAACGGCGATCGCGTGGCCCTGCCACGAGACGGTCTTCGAGCCGTCGGCCTCCTCACCCGACACCGGGCAGGTCGTGTTCCCGAGGGGCTTGGCCTCGGGGTAGGCGGCGGCCAGCGCGGCCTTGGGGTCGGCCTCGTGCTTGGCCTTGCAGTCGCCACAGCAGAAGTAGGCCTTCTCGCCGTCGGCCTCGACGAAGACGTCCTGCTTGACGTCGTTGCCGGAGACGGGGCACTTGGCGTTTCCAAGGAAGGCCGCGGTCTGGGCCGGAGTGGCCTCGGGGGCCGGATCGTTGGCGGGCTCGGTGCTGGTGGAGGCGCTGCAGGCGGCGAGGGCCGCAAGGCCGAGAGCGAGGAACAGGTTGCGCATGGGTCTCGTAGGGGTTCCGTGGTGAGGGCGGAGGAGCGACCTCCGCGCGGGGAATCTAGCAGGCCTTCGACTCAGAGAGCGGGCGAGATTCGCGAAGCCACGATCAACGCGTTCCCCGCGCCGTCCCGCTCCAGGACGCCCTCCACGAACACCTCCGAGAGGCGATCCAGGCCGTGGAAGCCCTGCACGCGCCAGGCCCCCGGCAGGCCGCTGTCGTCGCGCAGCTCGACCGCCACGGTCCCCGCCCGCAGGGCGTCCGGGTCGGCGCAGCAGTAGTCCCAGGGGGTCGGGCAGTGATCGTCCTCCCCCATCTCGGCGCAGTGATCGAGGGCCTCCTCGACCAGCGTGAACGCCGCCAGCCCCTCGACGAAGTCCTGCAGCGTGCCGCGCAGGGCCACCGCCTCGCCGTCGGCCGCGCGGGCGAGGCCCTCGGTCACGCCGCGCGGCGTCGCGGGGACCTGCTCGCTCCAGAAGGACTCGGGCGGGGCAGGGAGGACCTCGGTCAGCTCGGCCTCGGGGCCGCCGCAGGCGACCAGGGTCGGGAGGAGGAGGAGGGGGAGCAGCAGCGGGTTCTTCATGGTGACGTCGTGGGCAGGAGCAGGGTAAGGAACGGAGCCATGGCCAGGCTCAGTCCTCCTTGAGGGCCGCCGCGATGGGCAGTCGGAGGACGCGGATCGAGGCGGGCAGCGCGCCCGCAAGGCCGAGAGCGAGCGCGCCCCCGAAGCCGACGAGCACGGAGAAGGCGTCGATGCGCAGCTCGAAGGCGCTCATGGCGAGGCGGACCGCGCCGCCGGCGAGGGCCACCCGGGCCAGCGCGAGGCCGAGCACACCGCCGGCGGCGCACAGCAGCAGGGACTCGAGCGCGATCGACCAGGTCAGCGCGCCCGCCGTGAACCCCACGGCGCGCAGCGCCGCCAGCTCGCGCACGCGGTCGGCCACCGTCGCAGCCATGGTGTTCGCGCCGCCGAAGAGACCCGCGAGGCCGACCAGCACCGCCAGTCCCAGCGCGAGGCCCTGGATCGGTCGGAAGTAGTCGGCGAGCTCGCGGTAGTACTCCGCGGAGGGGATCATGGCGAGCTCGAGGTCGAGCCTGCGCTTGGTGAAGAGATCCAGCCGGGGGAGCACGCGCGGATCCTCGACGCGGACGAAGACCACCGATGAGTCGTCCCGCTGCGTGAGTCCACGGAGGGGCTCGAGCGGCGTCCAGAGCTCCGCCTCGAGCGTGGTCCCCGGAGCCACGAAGTGGCCGGAGATGGTGAACGACGCGCCCTCGATCTCGAGGGTCCGCCCCACCGCGAGCGCGGTCTCGTCCAGCCCGAGCTGGCGGGGAACGAGTCGTCCGACCAGCACCTCCCCCACGCCCGGAAGACGCCCCTCGGTCACGGTGAGCGCGTCGTGAACGGCATAGGCGTCCGCGGTCACGCCGCGCACGAAGCCCGGGCCCTGCTCGCCGGTCGGCAGGGACACCGTGGTGCCCATGTGGATCTCGCTCGAGGCCGCGACCACGCCCGGGACGTCCGCGGTCACGAACGAGGCGAGGCCAGGGTCGACGGTGGAGCGCACCACGTCGCGCTCGGCCGCGCTCGAGAGCAGCAGCGCGGTGTCCTCGCGCGCGGCTCCGCTGAAGGTCGCGTCGAGCCCGCGTACGAACGCGCTCACCGCGACGAAGAGCGCCGCGACCAGCGCCGTGGACGCCGCCGTGAGGACCGTGCGGAGGCGACGCCGCGCCAGGTTGCGCGCCGCGTAGTCGAAGGGCAGCCCCATCAGCCGGCGCTCCTCAGGGACTCGACGATCTCGGCGCGCGCGCTGCGCCAGGCCGGCGCGAGCCCCGCGAGGACCCCTGCGGCCGCAGCCACCAGCAGCCCCTCGGCCAGCAGGCCCGGCGAGGCGGCGAACACGATCGTGACGCCCTCGCTGCCCAGGGCCAGGTGCGTCAGGTTGAGGACCGCGAACACGCCGCCGACGCCCAGGAGCCCGCCCGTGAGCGCGAGCGCCAGGGACTCGGCCACGACGAGCCCGGCCACAGTTCCCTCGGGGAAGCCGAGGGCGCGCAGCACGCCCAGCTCCCGGACGCGCTCCTGCACGCTC
>WTJQ01000432.1 GCA_011524785.1 Planctomycetota bacterium
GCAGGCTGCCGTCCGCCGCGGCCTCGGTGCGCACGAACAGCGCCGCGCCGGCGGGGGGCGTGGCGTCGAGACCGAGGTCAGCAGGGTCGAAGCCCAGGGTGGCGATGCGCGCCAGGTCCTCGACGAGGAGCTCCTGGGTGGCCGGGTCCGTGCGGTAGCGCATGCGCGCCAGGGCCAGGGGTCCGGTTCGCTGGACGAGGAAGCCGTGCCACTGGCGGTCCGCATCGATGCGCAGCTCCTGGGTCACCGTCGGATCGACGGTCTGCAGGGTGTGGAGGGCCAGCCAGTCGAGGGCCTCGTCCTCGCACAGGAAGCCCCAGCAGTGGTTGAGGTAGCAGTTGGCCGGCGCGGGCTGCGGCTGGAGGCAGGGCGAGAGGGGAGCGGCAGGGACCTGCCCCACGGTTCCCTGGAGCCAGTCACGGGTGATCGCCGTCTGGGTCGGCAGCACGCCGAGGGGGAAGCTCAGGTCGTCGGTGGCCCAGGTGTAGCCCTGGTAGGTGTGGCGCAGGTTCCAGCCGAGGCTCTGCTCGTCGTTGATGTTGTCGGGGTTCGGCAGGGAGGGGATCCACATGCCCTCGTAGCCGGTCGGCGTCCAGTCCAGGTGGAGGGTCGACGAGCGCCGCATCCGGAAGGCGCGCTCCGGGTCCAGATCCGGACCGAAGAGCAGCGGCGCGTCGAAGTCGGCGTTGCGCACCACCTGGTCCCCTGAGGGGATCAGGAGCTGACGGTGCCTCGAGCGGTGCGAGAGGTCGGTCAGCGAGAGCGTGCCGGTGTGGATCAGCTGAGCCGCCATGCGCACGTCGCTGTTGCCCACGTGCCGGGCGGCGTAGCTGGAGGCCCAGCCGCCCCCCATCGAGAAGCCCACGCCGTACACCCGCTCGGCGTCGATCATCGAGCCGTGCAGGGCCCACACGTAGGTCAGGGCGTCCTCCGTGTTCTGCTGCGCGTAGTCGATCCCGAAGTTCGCGATGTTCGCCCCGAGGGGGGCGATCACGAACCAGCCACGCGCCAGCGCCTCGTCGAAGAACGAGGTCCGGACCTGCAGGTCGGCGGGGTCCTCGTAGTACCCGTGGAAGAGGATCAGCGCTGGCGTGGGCGCGCTGCTGCTCGCTCCGTTGGGGATGCCCACCACGACCGACTCCGGGAACCCGGACTGGGTCGTGCCGAGGGTGTAGGTGACGACCGTTCCGTTGAGGAGTGGGGCGGTCGGGCCGGAGCCGGCGCGGCTGGGTGCCGCCACCGAGCGCCCCTGCGGCTGCGCGCACAGGGCCGGACCGCCGAGGGAGGCGGCCAGGGCGAGTGCGAGCAGGGGGCGGACCGGTTCCATGAGAGCCTGGAGATTAGACCAGGGCAGTCAAGAACGATAGGTCAGGAGGGGCCCCTGGCTCCGAAGGGGGCACCTGCACCCTTTCCCGGTCAGGGGAGGACCCGCCAGGAGATGGCGGACATGCCCTGGGGCGCGTACTCGAGCGTCAGGGCCCGCTGGCTCGGGTCGTAGCTCCAGTTGGTCGTGGCGACCCCGTTCAGGTGGATGGTCGCCGGCGGGTCCATGTCCTCGAGGACCACGCTGGTGGGCAGGCCGTCGGTCTCGTTGAACACGATCTCCAGGCCTCCGGGAACCGCCGGGTCGAGGCCGAGGTCGCGCGGATCGAACCGCAGCGAGTCGAGGTTGGCGGCCCGGATCAGGTAGGCGCGGTTGGCGCTCGGGAGCGCGGCCCAGTCGAAGGGCGTGAACGCCCCGGCCGCGCGCTGGGTGACCGCGAAGTGGTGGAAGCGCGCGTCCCGATCGGCGAGCACCTTGGTGAGGCTCGAGCCGTCCGGAAGGGTCAGGACGTGGCCCTCCAGCCAGTCGAGGACCGCCTCCTCGTCGAGCGTGCGCCAGGAGTGCTGCAGGCCCGGGATGGCGCTGAAGTCGGCCGCGTAGTCGCTGATGCCACCCCGGACGACGCGCTGGGCGTCGAGCTCCTCGGACTGCTGGATCAGGTACCCGAGCGGGTCCGCCAGGCAGGTCCAGGTGCGGGTCGGGACGTGGGCGATGTTGCGGACCAGGTCCGTGTCCTGGTCGACCTCCGCGGTCGCCGCGATGAGGTCCATGGCCGAGGCGCAGGAGTACCGGAAGGCCGCGCTGAGCGGAGAGCCCCCGAACATCAGGGGGCTCTCGAGCAGGCTCGTGTTGACGGCGCTGGCGTGGACGTGGGCCACCGAGGCCGAGCCCGTGTGGTTGACCAGGGCAGCGAAGCGCAGGTGGTCCTCGCCGGTGTGGCGCGCGGCGAAGCTCGTCATCCAGCCCCCGCCCATGGAGAAGCCGACTCCGTAGACGCGGTCCAGGTCGATGGGGAAGAACTGCGCCAGGAACTCGAGCGCAACGCGCGTGTTCTCCTGGGCGTAGTCGATCCCGAAGTTGTACTTGTGCGCTCCCAGGGGGGCGACGACGAGCCAGCCGCGCTTGCGTGCAGCCTCCATGTACTCGGTGTTGGCGACCGTGTGCTCGGGCTCCTCGCCATAGGCGTGGAACAGCACGAGGATGGGGAGCGGCCCCGTGATCTGATCGGGGAGCCCAACCACCATGCGCTCACGCCAGGCCGTGCCGGTCGTGCCC
>WTJQ01000217.1 GCA_011524785.1 Planctomycetota bacterium
CGTCCGCGAAGTTGTAGACGACGTTCAGCATGTCGGCGGGCTCGGAGGGATCGCTCCCCGTCAGGTAGCCGAGGAAGTAGCCGAGCGGGTAGATGGCCCAGCCGATCGTCACGATCCAGCGCATCAGGGAGAAGGCGGACTGCACGGAGGCCGGAGCCGAGGTGGCGCTGATCTTGCCGGCCTCACCCGCGAAGATCTCGCGGAGGATGTAGAGCCAGCCGAGCATGCCGACGATGAAGCCGGGCCAGGCGCCCATGGTGCCGTTCTCGCCGAGGAATCCGCCGACGAGCATGACGATGGTGCCGATCATGAGGCGCCAGAACACGCCGCCCGGGACCTTCGTGATGGCCGCGAGGATCAAGTAGAACTCGACCATCAGCAGCGGGACGGTGATCAGCCAGTCGATGTAGCGGTACACCGTCGGCGTGCTGCCGGTCTCGACCCACACGTCACGCATGTAGAAGTAGTGCGTGGAGGCGACGAGGGTCACCAGGCCGGAGACGGTCAGCGACGTCTTCCACTTGCCGGAGACCCGCTGGATCTCGAGGAAGAAGAAGGCCGTGGCGGCCACGAGGGCCATCGAGATGATCCAGAAGGAGATCCCGACGAGGTCGTCGGCCTTCAGGTTCGCGTCGGGGAGAGCGACTGCTAGGGATGAGAGTGCGGGGACAACGTTCATGGCGGTCCTTGGGACAGTGAGTGAGAGCGACACGAGAGCCACAGGCCGTTGGAGCCTCTGTGCCCCGCCGTGCTTGGTTCGGTGTCGTGGTTTCTCGGAAGTTCGGAGTCCCTTGAAGAACGGATGCTCTGTCCGTGCGATTTTCTGACGCACGAAGAAAAGGCCCGCCTGGCCAGTGGCAGCGTCAGGACCGCCAGAAAAACGCGACTTTGAAGCTTGATTGCACGATCTGGGGCGCCAGCCCCGGTTGGCGCGCCCGACGGGGTGCGACATGGCGCCGCCTCCAGACAGCCAACCCAGCGGACAACGCACGAAGCAGCTTCCTAGAGGGTCCGGGCCGTTTCGTCCGGCGGCGCTCTCGCCAGCGTCGCCGTGGGAGTCAAGGCTGCACGACGTCCCGGTCGATCAAAGGACTGCCCTTAGGGGCTCTCCCCTCCATGCTTCCCGCGCTCCTCTTCCTGTGCCTGCCCTCCGCGGGGCACGGCCTGCCCACTTCCCCAACGCTCGCCGCTCCCTCGACATCGAATCTCCTTGACGAGGAGTTCGAGGCTCTCGTGGCCGAGGTCGATGCAGCCGTCGCGGCCTGGACCCTCCAGCTCGAGGCTGCGCGCGAGCGCGCGCGCGCCGCAGACGAGCGACTCCCCGCCACTGCGTGGTCCTCGCCGAAGAAGCCGTACGTCCTCACCTTCATGCGCGCAGCCAAGCGCAGGGCGGGCACGGACGCGGCCATCCCCTATCTCCGCTGGGTCGCACAGAACGCGCTCCCCATGGTCGGCGCCGAGCGCGCCGCGGCGAAGGGAGCGGTCCGGATCCTCGTGACGACCCACCGGCGGTCTCCTGAGCTCGCGTCCCTCGGCTGGATGCTTGGGCGCATGGACTACTTCTTCGAGGACCCCGCCGAGGCGAGCGCCGCCGGCCTGGGCCTCGAGCAGGACTCGCCCGTTCCGGAGGTCCGTGCCTGGGCCACCTTCTCGCGCCTCAGCCGTGCCCTGAACGAGGCGTCCGTCGACTCGGCCGAGTACCTGCAGGCGAAGGACCAGCTCGCGAAGGTCCTGAGCAGCGTGGAGCTTCCCGACCTGAACGCCGAGGTCGCGAACCGTGTGGCCCTGCGAGAGAGCTTCTCGCTCGGCATGGAGGCACCCGACATCCAGGGGTACGACCTCGACGGAACCGCCTTCGCCCTCTCGGACTACCGCGGCAAGATCCTGTTCATCGACTTCTGGGGCGACTGGTGAGGCCCCTGCCGGGCCCTGTACCCGCACGAGCGGTCGCTCGTGAACGAGATGAAGGGTCGCCCCTTCGCCCTGATCGGCGTCAATGCCGACGAGCCCGATCGCGCCCGCGCCGCGGTCGCGGACAACGGCATCAACTGGCGCAGCTTCCAGAACGCCCCCGAGGGCGCGACCTCCAAGATCTCCGACGACTGGCTCCTCAACAGCTGGCCGACCATCGTGGTCCTGGACGCCGACTTCCGGATCCGCTATCGCGGCATGGACGCCGACGAAGCCACCGAGATCGCGCGGGAGCTGGTCGACGAGCTCGAGCACCACGAGGACTGAGCGCGGCGCGGCCACGCCTCCACTCGGACCCTCATCGAGGCTGCAGGGTCTGGGCCGGACAGCGCCGGTCCAGCGGCCGCAGTGGGTCGCCGGCCTCAGCGCGCGGAAGGGGCGCGATCCACCGCACTCCCCTGGTCCCCATGAGGGGGGCCCGTTCGAACTCGGGGTCCGAGGAGCGGGTGCCGGTCGGGCCCCGCCTCGTCCCCCGCCGGGCCTAGCCGCCGTGCGTCCTGCGTCCGGCCACCCAGCTGGACGCCACGGCGATGTCCTGCAGCTTGGTGGGCTCCACTTCGAAGGGATCCTCTTCGAGCACGGCCAGGTCGGCGGCGGGGAGACCGGCGAGACGTTCGTCGGCGATC
>WTJQ01000426.1 GCA_011524785.1 Planctomycetota bacterium
CTCCTCCGAGTCCCGGTCCGCCAGCTCGCGGTCGCGGTACCACAGGGGCCAGACACGCTCGAGCACCGGGTGGGGGGGCTCGGTCGAGTCCGGCCGGATGGGGCCCGGCAGCAGGAGATCCGGGGGCGCCGCGAGCGCAGCGTCGAGGGCGAGCTCCTCACGAGCTCCGTGCAGGGGTGCGGGGGACTGCCCCTCCGCGGGCACGCGCCCGGACAGATCGAGCACGCGCAGACCCTCCACGGGGGTGCGGGTCTCCCCGGGTGCCTCCGCGAAGGTCGAGGAGGGGTCGAGGGACGTCAGGTAGGCCACGGCGCCGGGCCAGATGGTGCCCAGGGTCGTGCCCTTGGGGCCGCGATCCCGGAGGAACAGGCCCAGCGCGTGCATGCGGATCGTGTGGTCGATCTCGTCCTGCACCGCGACGCGGCCCTGCTGGGGGACGAGCTGCGTCTCCTCACCCACGCGGAGCTCTGCGCGCGCGGCCCCGATCGGCGTGGGGCCGCGTGCAGTGAGCCACCGGACCATCGGGTCGCCGATCGGCAGCGGGCCGAGGTCCCGCGGGAAGCGGGAAGCAGCGGCGCCGGCCCCGGCCACCGTGAGCAGGGCCACCCAGGCGAGGGACTCGAGGGTCCTCGACTCCGTGTCGAGCGCGGTGAGGATCCCCTGCTGCAGGGCGACGCACAGCAGCGGGAGCGCCGGCGCCAGCTCGATGTGCATGGCGGGGTTCGAGCCTCCGTTCACCGTGACGATCGCCAGCCACAGACCGGCCATGAGCAGCGCGCGGAGCCCGACCCCGGAGAGCTTGCCGAAGAGCGCTGCGGCGAGGGGGAAGGGCAGGAGGATCGGCACGACCCAGGCCGCGAAGGCGTCGCGCGTGGCGAGCAGGCCTTCGGCCGCGCGCACGGGGTCGAACGCGACCAGCGAGGCCCACCAGGTGCCGTACAGGGACGTCCCGTCAGCGCGTTCGAGGGCCACCAGCACGGCGGCCACGACGACGCCCGGCACGAACGACCAGGCCGGGGCCGCGCCCGGGCCACCCGCGCCACGGCGCACGCGCTGCACGACGGCGAGGACGCCGAGGGCGAGGAGCAGGGGCGCCCCCTCGGGGCGCAGGGCCACGAGAGCAGCACCTCCCACGGCGACGACGAAGGGACGACCGCGCTCCGTGGCGACCCAGGTGATCGCCAGGGCCAGGGTGAACGGCGCCCACTCGGTGCCGCTCAGGGCGGCCTCGGCCAGGGTCCCGCTCGAGACCAGCAGCAGGGGGGGCACGATCCCGGCGATCCGGTCGATGCTGAAGCGCGCCGTCACCGCCAGGGTCGAGAGCGCGCACACGACGCCCAGCACCTGGATCGCGATCGTGACCGACAGCCAGGTCAGGTGGAGCCGCTCCACCAGCGCCGCGGTCAGGATCAGCAGCGGGGACGGGTAGGCCTCGAGCCCGACCGCGCCGCCCAGGTTCCACGCGAGGTCCCCGAACTGCACCCAGTTGCGCGCGACCCGGAAGGCCACGTACGCGCCGTCACGCGGGAGGCCGAGGTTGCCGGCCGCGTCCACGTGGATGGCGAGGGCGTGCGCCAGGAGGGCGGCCATCGCCAGCAGGAGTGCCAGCGCGCGTTGCATCGAGGGCGAGCCTAGTCATCCGCTGACCCTGCTCGCCAGCGTGGGCTCAGGCCAGGACGCGGCGCGTCGAGACGCCGTCGAGGGCCGCGTCCTCCAGCGGCCCGAGCTCGATCTCCGCCTCCACGCGGGCGCAGACGGCGGCGTCGCTCGCGAGCGCGGGGCGCCGCGGCTGGAACACCGTGCAGCAGTCCGGCTCGGGCTGGGTCGAGACCCCGAAGGTGCCGATGCGGCGCGCCAGGGCGATCGCCTCCTCCTTGTCGGCCGTGACGAGCGGCCGCAGGACCGGCAGCCCGGCGGCATCCTCGATCGTGGCCAGGTTCGGCAGGGTCTGGCTCGCGACCTGTCCCACGCTCTCGCCGGTGATCAGTGCCTCGGCCTTCTCGAGCGCGGCCAGGCGCGTCGCGATGCGCGCCATGGAGCGCCGGTAGAGGATCGTGCGCAGCCCCTCGGGTGCGCCGTCGCGGATGGCGACCTGGACGTCCGTGAAGGGGACCTCGTGCAGCCGCGAGGGGCCCTGCCAGCCGGCGAGCACGCGGACCAGCTCCTCGACCTTCCGACGCGAGCCCTCGCCCAGGTACGGCGGGCTGTGGAAGGTCACGAACCCGACGCGCAGTCCGCGCTTCATCCCCAGCCAGGCAGCCACCGGGGAGTCGATCCCTCCCGAGAGCAGGCACAGGCCGCGCCCGAGCGTGCCGACCGGAAGGCCGCCCGGGCCCGGCACGCGCTCGAGGAAGGCGAAGGTCCCCTCGGGTCGCACGTCGATGCCGTACTCGAGGTCGGGCTCCCGCAGCTCCACGCGCACGCGCTCCTCACCCTCCAGCATCGCGTCCGCGACCCGTCGCTCCAGCTCCCCGGAGGGCTGCGGGAAGCTCTTGTCGGCACGCTTGACGCGTACCCGGAAGCCGGGCACCGCAGCGCCCTGCTGGGCTCGCGCGCCGGGCCCGAGCTGCTCGTCCAGGAGCCGTCGACCCAGCGCGGCCAGGGCGTCGACGTCCGGCTCGAGCCGCCACGCCGGGGAGACGGACTTCACCCCGAAGGTGCGGGCGACGATGCGCAATGCCTGGCGCTTGCGTCGCTCGGGGACGATCACCACGCGCCCCCAGGCGCGCCGGATCTCGTAGGGGCCGATGGGGTCGAGGGCCTCCCGCAGGTTGTGGACCAGGGTGCCCTCGAAGCGCGCGCGGTTGCCGCCCTTGAGGGCCAGCTCCGCGTAGCGCACCAGCAGCAGGTCCGGCTCGGGGTGGCTCATCCGCGCAGGGCGCCGAGCTCGCGGTCGACCTCGGCCAGGGCCGCCGTGGCCGTATCGATCTCTGCGAGGGTCGTCGTGCGGGCGAAGGACAGCCGCGCGACCTGCCGGCCCGCCGCCGCGTCCAGCCCCAGGCCAGCCAGGGTGGGTGAGAGCTCGCGGGAGCCCGAGCTGCAGGCCGACCCCACTCCGATGCAGACGCCCCGCGCCTCCAGGTGGTGCTGCCACACCTCGGCCGGCGGCCCCGGCAGCTGGAGGGCGCAGATCGACGCCACGGACTCCGGCACCTCCAGGGGCTTGCAGTCCTCCGGGAGGCGCTCCAGCAGATGCGTGCGCAGCTGCCCTGCGAGCTCCTCGAAGGCGGGCTGCTCGCGGTCGGCCTCTGTCGCGGCCACCCCGAACGCGGCCAGCAGGGGAGCGGCCTCCGTGCCCGGACGCAGGCCATGCTCCTGGCGCCCTCCGTGGGACAGGGGCTGAAGGACCGAGCCGGTCCGCAGGACGAGGGCTCCGGCACCCTGGGGCCCGTGCACCTTGTGCGCCGAGACTGCGAGGCTGTCGACGCCGAGCTCCTCGAGATCCAGCTCGAGCTTGCCCAGGGCCTGGACCGCGTCCGTGTGCACGTGCGCGTGAGGGGCCCGCGCTCGCACACGGCGCGCCAGGGCCGCGACGGGGTGGATCCGCCCGACCTCGTTGTTCACGAGCATGCAGGACACGAGAGCGGTGCGCTCGTCGAGCAGCGCATCCGCGGCCTCGAGGTCCAGGGCTCCGCTCGCGTCCACGGGCAGCGCGAGCACCTCGAAGCCCTCCTCGGCGAGGCGCGCCGCCGAGCGCCGCACGCAGGCGTGCTCGTCCGGCCCGAACAGGACGCGCGGGCGCTGGCCGCAGCGGGCGGCCCGCGCGCGCGCCGCGCCGAGGACCGCGAGGCCGTTCGCCTCGGTCCCTCCGCTGGTGAAGCACACGCCGTCCACGTCGGCGCCCACGGCCCGCGCGACGCGGCGGCGCGCCTCGTCGATGGCCGCGCGCGCTCGGGTGCCCCGCGCGTGACGGGACGACGGGTTGCCCCAGCCCTCGTCGAGGGCCGCGACGAGGACGGCGCGCGCCGAGGGCGCGAGGCGCGTGGTCGCCGCGGCGTCGAGGTCGATCGGGGGCAGCGCGTCCATGGCGCCGGGGAGGTTCGTGGTCCGGGGAAGAGGGCGATCAGCGTGCTCAGTCGCCGATCGTGGACCCGTCACTATAGGCGTCCGGGGCGACCTCGACCCGGCCACCCGGCGGCACCGTGACCCGAACCCGGCCACCCTCGCTCCCGTCGCGCCAGTCGATGCGCCAGGCGCCTGCAGGCACGCGCCCCACGCTCCAGCGTCCCTCGGCGTCGCTGTGGACAGCGGCGAGGGGTGGGGCATCGTCCTCCACGGGCCCGAGGACGACCAGCGCGTTCGCCGCGGGGCGTCCCTCCTGACCGACCAGTCGTCCACCCACCAGCCCGTGCCGCGCTCGCAGCTGCTGGGTCCCGGCCTCCGCGTGCTCGAGCACGACGGCGGTCTCGCCCTGGCCACGCAAGAGATCCCAGTCCTGACCCAGGGTGCAGCCCGGCGGCAGCAGCTGGGCCTCCCAGGCCCCGAGTGGGAGCCCAGGCAGCTCGATCCGCAGGCTGCTCGGCACCTCGACCAGGCGCGGCGTGCGCACGCCGCCAGCAGGACCGCCGACGGGCACGAGCGCGAGGCGCAGGCCTTCCGAGCCCAGGTCGTCGATGGCCGGCAGGAGCAGCTCGATCGAGAGGTCGGCCCGTTCCAGGGAGGGGAGCGGCTCGGGTCGTACCACGACCCCCTCGAGCTGCAGCTCCAGGGCCTGTGCAGGAAGCTCGACGTCGAAGGACTCGGGGAGCCGCGAGATGCCGACGGCGTGCAGCGTGGCGGGCCCGGGGAGGAGGCGTGCGAGCTGGAAGCGCCCGTCGCTCTCCGTGATCGCACGGCGCACCCGCTCTCCCTGGACGGTCACGATGGACACGCCCCCGGCAGGCTGGCCGTCCTGCTCCACCAGGCGACCCTCGAGGACCTCGTCGCCGAGGGCGGTCCGCGGCTCGGGGACGGTCACGCTGAGCTCGGGCGCCTCCCAGGGGGGGAGCGGAGCCCGCAGCTCGCGCCACCACCGGCTGCCCACCACGAGGGCGACCGCGAGGGCCGTCAAGGGCACGGCGCGGAGGACCAGGCGCGGGACGGAGGTCACGCGGGCGCACTCCCCTCGGTCGCCGCGAGCGCGCGGAGCAGCTCCTGCCTGAGGGCCTCGGCGGGGGTGAAGGCCGAGCAGTCGAGCTCCTCGACCACGGCTCGGAACTCGTCCAGGCCTCTGAGGCCGAGCCTGCGGAGCCTGAGCAGCTCGATGCCGAGCTGGAGGCGGTCGCAGAGGCGCACCAGGCGCGCCTCGCGGGTCGCTCCCTCCTCGTGCTCGTTCCACGCGGTCATCGCCTCCTCCCCGAGCGGACCCAGGCCGCGTTCGGCCACGGCCTGCTCCATGGCCGCCTTGGCCCCGTCGGGGAGCAGGCGGCCGGCGGGGGACGGGAGGTCCCCGGTCCAGGCCTCGGGCGCGTCGTGGACCAGGGCCATGGCCAGCGCCCGGTCGAGGCGCAGGGGCGGCTCGACCTCCGGGGCGAGCGTCAGCACCAGGTGGGCGACGGCCAGGGCGTGGCCGGCGATGCTCTCGGGGGCGGGGACCCCGCGGAGGGCCCAGCCCGTTCGCGGGAGCCGATCCAGGGCCGCCAGCTGCAGCAGGGCCTCGAGGCGGTCTTCGGGGGGCGTCATGGCGATGGCCGCGTGGACGGTGCGGCCGGGGTCCTCCTATACTGCTGCGCTCGACGGACCGCCCCAAGGGCCCACCGTCCGAACCCCAGCACCCCATGCGCACTCCCCTCGTCGCCGGCAACTGGAAGATGAACCTGGACCGGCAGGCCGCCGTCGCTCTCGCCCAGGCGGTGTGCGCCCGGGCGGACGCCACCCAGGGCGTCGACGTCGCCCTCTACCCCTCCTTCGTGTACCTCGAGGAGGTCGCCCGCACCGCCGCCGGCTCCCGGGTGGCCGTCGGGGGGCAGGACGTGTGCGACCAGGAGGCGGGCGCCTTCACGGGCGAGGTCTCCTCGGCCATGCTCCGTGACGTCGGGGCGGTCACCGTCCTCGTGGGCCACTCCGAGCGGCGCCACGTCTACGGCGAGACCGACGCCCTCTGCTCCGCCAAGGTGCGCCAGGCGCTGGCCGCCGGCCTCCAGGTCTGCCTCTGCATCGGCGAGACCCTCGAGGAGCGTGAGGCCGGCCGGACCGAGGAGGTCTGCCGCACCCAGCTGCTGGCCGGGCTCGAGGGCCTGTCGGCCGAGCAGATGCGCTCGGTCGTGCTCGCCTACGAGCCCGTCTGGGCCATCGGGACCGGCAAGACCGCGAGCCCCGAGCAGGCGGGCGAGGTGCACGCGTACCTGCGTGGCCTCCTCTCCGCGCCCTTCGGCCAGGCGGTCGCGGACGCGACCCGTATCCTCTACGGCGGCTCGGTCAAGCCGGCCAACGCTGCCGACCTCATGGCGGTCCCCGACATCGACGGGGCCCTGGTGGGGGGCGCCGCCCTCACCGCCGAACAGTTCCTCCCCATCATCGACGCTGCCGCGTCCACCGACCGATGACCCTGCTCTCGACCCTCCTCTACATCCTCTTCGTCCTGGCCGCGATCGTGCTGATCGTGGTCATCCTCCTGCAGGAGGGGAAGGGCGGTGGCTTCTCGGACGCCCTCGGGACCGCCGGTCAGCAGACCTTCGGTGTGAAGGCCGCCGGCATCCACAAGTTCACGATGGCCGTGGCGATCATCTTCTTCGGGAGCGCCCTGGGCATCCACCTCATCAACAAGTCCGCCGGGACCGGGGATCCGGGGCTGAGCCTCAACGGTCCCAGCGCCCCCGCGGAGTAGGGGCGCGGGCTTGGCTCGATCGATGACCGGCTTCGGCGCCGCGTCCGTGGAGGACGCGGGGCTGGTCGCAAGGGTCGAGGCGCGCAGCGTCAACCACCGTCACCTGACGGTGAAGGCCCGGCTCCCTCACGGGCTCGGAGCCCTGGAGGCTCCCGTCGAGGCGGCCGTCCGGGCCCGCCTCGCCCGCGGCTCCGTCACCCTCACCGTCGACGTGGAGCGCACCGGCGAGGCCCGGCAGCGCCTCCTCGACCCGGACCGCGCCGCGGCCCTGCTGAACGAGCTGCGCGAACTGGCCGCCGCGACCGGCCTCGAGCCGCCGCGCGTGGAGGCCGTCCTCGGCGCGCAGGGGGTCCTGGCCGACAGCACCGCGGCCCCCGAGGCCGAGGCGGCCGCACCGGTCGTGCTCGGGGCCATCGAGCGCGCGCTCGACGAGCTCGTCGCTGCGCGCGACCTGGAGGGCGCCGCCATGGCGCGGGACCTCGAGGCCCAGCTGGCCGAGGTGGAGCGGCTCTCCGGCGAGGCCGCGGAGCACATGCCGAAGGTCCAGGCGCGCCACGCCGAGCAGCTGCGGGAGCGCGTCCAGCAGCTGGTCGGGGAGGCGAGCCCCGTGGCGCCGCAGGACCTCGCGCGCGAGCTCGCGGTCCTGGCGGATCGGCTCGACGTGTCCGAGGAGCTGACTCGCCTGGCGGCCCACGTGGAGCACGCGCGCGAGCTGCTGGCTCAGGACGAGCCCGCCGGGCGCTCGCTGGACTTCCTCGCTCAGGAGTTCAATCGTGAGGCCAACACGCTGGGCTCGAAGTGCAACGACGCTGCGGTCGCCCACCTCGTCGTCGAGCTGAAGGGCACCATCGAGCGGCTGCGGGAGCAGGCCCAGAACATCGAATGAGCACCTCCACCTCCGCGGAAGGCTCCAGCGCCCCGGCCACGGGTCAGATGCTGCTCGTGTCGGGGCCGTCGGGAACCGGCAAGAGCACGATCTGCAAGCGCCTCGGCGAGGACCCGCGCGTGCGCTTCAGCGTGTCGGCCACGACGCGCACCCCGCGCCCGGGCGAGGAGAACGGGCGCGAGTACCACTTCGTCAGCAAGGAGCGCTTCCGCGAGATGATCCGTGAGGGCGCCTTCATCGAGCACGCGGAGGTGTACGGGAACATGTACGGCACGCTCCGCGCCCCCATGGAGGACGCGATCGCGGCCGGCGACGTCTACCTGGTCGAGATCGACGTCCAGGGCGCCCTCCAGCTGATGGCCCTCGACGTGCCCGGTCTCTACGTCTTCATCGCGCCGCCCGACTTCGAGACGCTGCGGCGGCGGCTGGCCGGCCGGGGGACCGAGACGCCCGAGGTCCTCGAGCGGCGCCTGCGCAAGGCGGAGGACGAGTACCGCGAGCGCGTGAAGTACGACCACGTGATCGTCAACGACGACCTCGATCGCGCCGTGGCCGAGCTGCGGAGCATCACCGGCCTGGAGCGCACGCCGTGAGCCGCGTCCTGCTCTGCTGCGGGGCCTCGGTCTCGATCTACAAGTCCTGCGACCTGGCCAGCAAGCTGACCCAGGCGGAGCACGAGGTGCGCACGGCCCTGACGGCGAACGCCGCGCGGCTCGTCGCGCCGCAGCTCTTCGAGGCGGTCACGGGCCAGCCGGCCGCCACCACGGAGTGGGGGAGTGAGCGCCGGACGGCCATGGACCACATCGAGTGGGCTCGCTGGGCGGAGGTGCTCGTGGTGGCCCCGGCCTCGGCCGATCTGCTGGCGCGCCTGGCCCTGGGCGTCGCCAACGACCTGGTCACCAGCAGCGCGCTGGCCCTCGACCCGAGCCGGCCGCGCCTGCTCTGCCCGGCGATGAACCCGACCATGCTCGAGGCGCCCGCGGTCCAGCGGAACCTCGCCACCCTGGCCGCCGACGGCTGGACGACCGTGGCTCCGGGCGAGGGTCCCATGGCCTGTGGCGAGGTCGGGCGCGGCCGGTTGGCCGAGCCCGCCGAGATCGCCGCGGCCGTGGAGGCGGCCCTGGGCCGTGGCTGAGCCGTTCCACCTCGTGGTCACCGCGGGTCCGACCCGCGAGCACATCGACCCCGTTCGCTACCTGTCGAACGAGTCGAGCGGCCGGATGGGCTTCGCCATCGCCAGGGCGGCGGCTCGCCGTGGCCACCGGGTGACCCTGATCGCCGGTCCGGTGGAGCAGCGGACCCCGAAGGGCGTGGAGCGGATCGACGTCCTGAGCGCCCGTGACATGCTCGCGGCCATGAAGGAGCACTTCCAGGAGGCGGACGCCCTGGTGATGGCCGCCGCCGTGGCGGACTACCGTCCCCGGAGGAAGCTGCGCAGCAAGTGGAAGGCCAAGGAGCAGGGAGGCTCCCCCTCGATCGAGCTGGTGGAGAACCCCGACCTCCTGCGGACGGTGGCGCGTCGCAAGGGAGGCCGCTTCGTGGTGGCCTTCGCCCTGGAGACCGAGGACGGCCTGCGGCGCGCGGCGGCCAAGCTGGTGGCCAAGAACGCCGACCTGATCGTCCTGAACGGGCCCTCGGCCCTGGGGAGCGACCGGACCACGGTCACCTTCCTGGACCGGGAGGGGAACCAGCTGGAGCTCCAGGATCGGAGCAAGGACGAGGTCGCCCGAGCGCTCGTCCGGCTGATGGAGTGAGCACCCTGGCTCGGGGCTCCTGCGCCAGGCGGGCCCCGTGGGGTCGGCGCGGCTCCGGTGCCCGAGGGGGCCCAGGGACGAGGGCCCCGGAGCGAGGACCTCGGCCCAGGCCGCGGGTGAGCGGGCTCCGATCCTCCTGGCTGGGGCCCGGGCGCCCTCGGCGCCCTGCGAGGGGCGCCGTTGAATCGGCCGCCCTGGCTTCCGACCATGGGAGGCCGGGGATTGCGAATCCCCGGGACCGCCCGCCGCGTGGGCACGCGCGGGGGCGACACCGAATCCAGCGAGGGGAACGAAGGCTTGGCCCGGAAGAAGAAGCGTGGGAAGCGTGGTGCGTCCGAGGGACGCGTCCGTGAGATCGTCCGCAGCCTGATGATGGGCTCTCCGATGGAGGAGGAGACCGCCGCCCGAGTGCGGGAGCTCACGGGGCTCTCGATGATCGGGCTCGCGGCCTGGCTGATCATCGCGCTGATCAGCTTCCAGGTGGGGGGCGGCATCGCCGGGGAGAACCACGGCGGCGCGGTGGGCAGCATCCTCGCCCGCTGGGCCTTCCTGGGAATGGGGCTCGCCGGCTACCTGCTCGGCGTCCTCGGCCTCTTCTGGGGGGTGATCCTCCTGACCCATCGCGAGGTCAGCGTGCCGCTGGTGCGCGTGATCGGCACGGGGACCTTCGTGCTCGCGGTGTCGTTCCTGCTCGAGCTGTTCGTCTACGACCCCGCGTCGCGCGAGGCCCAGCTCGCCGGCCTCGACAACTGGTTGCCCTATGGGCCCGGCGGCTGGTTCGCGCACAGCTCGATCCCGGTCCTGGTGGAGCGCTTCGGCTTCGCCGGCCTCTGGGTCCTGCTCCTGACGACGACCGCGATCGCCTTCACGCTCGCCACCGAGATGGCCTTCTACCCGGCCTTCCTCGCCCTGGGCGAGTGGATCGAGGAGCGCCGCGAGGAGCGCGGCCAGAGCGTCGCCGCGGCCGTGGGCTCCTGGCTGAAGGACCTCGGCATCGGCCTGTGGGACTTCCTGCGAGGTGCGGACCTCGAGGCGGCCCCGGCGAAGCGCGGCTCGTCCAAGAGCAAGAAGGCGAAGGCCAAGAAGAAGTCGAAGCCCAAGCCCCGCAAGAAGCCCGAGCCCGAGCCCGAGCCGGAGGAGGACGAGCTCGAGGAAGAGGAGGACGAGTACGAGGAGGAGTACGAGTACGAGGAAGAGGAGGAGCCCGAGGAGGACGAGTACGAGTACGAGGAGGAAGAGGACGAGTACGAGGAGGAGTACGAGGAAGAGGAGGAGCTCGAGGAGGACGACGTCCCCGCCCCGCTCCCCCGAC
>WTJQ01000080.1 GCA_011524785.1 Planctomycetota bacterium
CCTCGAGTCCCGAGGCGTTCCCGACCGCGAACCCGAGCGCCACAGCACACGCGATCAGCGCCCAGCCGAGGCCCAGGAGGCTCCGCTCGGCCTTTCCAGAGCCGGCGAAGAGGGGGAACCCGAGACAGGGGGCGAGGGAGGCCACGACCAGCGAGTCGCTCCAGGCCAGCTCTCCGTACATTGCCGACATCACGCCGGCTGCGAGGAGCGGGATCAGGGCCGTGACGCCCATCATTCGCCAGAAGAAGACCCCCATCGGAGCCCTCGGCATCAGCGCCAGGAACAGCAGCACGCCGAAGGCGAGCTCCAGGCAGAACTGCGTCGCAAGGGGGCTCCAGGCCATGGCGGGATCTTATCGGACGGGCGATGCGGGGATCCCAGCCGACGGGCGATGCGGGGCTCGACGCCGATCGGCGCCGGAACGCCCCTCCCGACAGGCTCCAGGGGGATGGCGCTCCAGCCCGCTATGCTCGGCAGCCGAAGGAGATCCCTCCCCGCCATGAGCCCCACCCGCATCCTCATCACCGGCGGTGGCCGCGGCATCGGCCGCGCCATCGCGCTCCACTTCGCTCAGCCCGGCGTCAAGATCTGCGTCGCCGCCCGCACCTCGGCCGAGCTCGACAAGGTCGTCGAGGAGATCGAGGCCAAGGGGGGCGAGGCCATCGCGGCCCAGTGCAACCTGCGCGACCACGGCTCGATCGAGGCCGCGGTCTTCCGCGCGGTCGACTTCTTCGGCGGCGAGATGGACCTCCTCGTCAACAACGCCGGGATCTTCGACATCAAACCTCTTGACGAGTGCGACCCGGACATGATCCAGCGCTTCCTGGAGGTCAACCTGATCGGCGCGATGCAGGTCACGCAGGAGGCCCTCCCGGCCCTGCGCGAGGCGGAGTCCGCATGCGTCGTCATGGTCAACTCCACGGCCGGACTGAAGGGCTACTCGGGAAGCACCGTCTACTGCGCCACGAAGTACGCCCTGCGCGGCTTCGCGGACGCCCTGCGCGAGGAGCTCGCCGAGGATGGGGTCCACGTGCGGACCGTCTACCCCGACGTGACGGACACGACGATGCTCGACGGCCTCGACATCGATCGCTCGGATGCGGACTCCCCGGAGACCGTGGCGGGCGTCGTCGCCCGCGCCGCGACCGGCGAGGACGACCGCAACGACATTCCGGTGCGCGAGTAACTCAAAGACTGAAACTCCGAAGGCCCCCCGAGCGCGCGTGCGCCTCGGGGGGCCTTCGATTTTCACTTCGACGTCAAGACTCTCTAGGCCGCCGTGAACGGCGCGAGCGGTCGGGGTTGCTCCTCGCCCTGGGTCCAGCGCCAGCGCACTTGGCCCTCGTGGTCGGCCACGAGGATCGAGACGCGCGGACCGCGTTCGAGGGCGCAGCCGAGGTCCTTGAGCTCGTCGTGCAGACCTCGCATGGAGCGGCGCTGGGAGGCCAACTCGGCCGTGGCGACCCGCGTCGCCTCGTCGTCGTTCGGACGACTCCGCCCCTCGATGGAGCGCACCTCGGCCCGCTGCAGGCGCCGCTCGAGGCGCACGATGGACCGGCGTCGCTCGCTGACCTCACGGGCGACGGAGGCGAGCAGTGGGGCCAGCGCGTGGGCGCGCGTGGTGCTGGGCTCATGGGCTTCCGTAGTGCTGTGAGTCATGGGACCTCCTGGGTCGAGACGAAGGGACTGGGTGACGTGCGAAAGAAGCGGAACCAGCGGCCCAACCGAACGCTCTCGGGGCGAGTTCACGGGGCTCCAGGTCCCGGAACGAGGCGGCGCGAAAACGCTTCCTGGTCCGGCCAATCGCACGATCGGAGGCGTCCTCCGCATCCAGGGCCCGGACCCGTGCGTACCCTCTGGCCATGAGCCAGCCCGTCCTCACGATCACGCACCGGATGGAGTTCTCGGGTGCCCACCGCATGGACAACCCCGAGCTCTCGCAGGAGCGCAACGAGGAGGTCTTCGGCGTGTGCAACCGCGTGCACGGGCACAACTACACCGTCGAGGCGAGCCTCGCCGGGCCGCTGGACCCGGAGACCGGCATGGTCGCGAACCTCGTCGACCTGATGCGGGTCATGCGCGAGGAGGTCTTCGAGCAGCTCGACCACCGCCTGCTCAACGAGGTGCCCTGGCTGCAGGGCGGCGTCGTCTCCGCCGAGACCCTGGCCGTGGCGCTCTGGGAGCGGATCGGCGCGCGCGAGGCGGAGCTCGGCGCCCCCCTGGTGTGCATCCGGGTCTGCGAGAGCGCGGCGGCCTGGGCGGAGTACCGCGGTCCGAACGCCACCGCCTGACCGGAGCCATCCTCCATGCGAGCGGGGCGCTCTCCTTCGGTGAGGAGAGCGCCCCGCTGCGTTCGCGTTCGACGGAGCTCAGCGACCGTCGCGGCCGCCGCCGGTCCGGGGCTGGGGCCTGGGCTGCGGCTTGGGCTGAGGCTTCGCGCGCGGCGGGTCCGCCGGCTTGCGGGTCGCCGGACGACGGGCGGGCTTGGGCGCCTCCTGGGGACGCGCGGCCGGGCGGCCCGTGACGTCGGCCGCCGGCTTGCTCGGGTCCTGGGCGTTGGGGGTCTTCGTCCCCCGGCGGGTCGCCCCGCGACGCTGCTGAGGCGCCGGCTGCGGGCCGGGCGCCGGACGTGCCCCCTCTCCACTCTCGGCCGGGGCAGGGTCCGCCGGCTTCACGCCGGCCTGCTGCAGGCGACGACCGATGGCGTTCATCAGCTGGCGCCCCTGGTCCGGAGTCACCGTGCCGTCCTGCAGCATGGCCTGGATCCGCGCGCGCGCCTTGCGGTGCTGGGTCCGCAGGCTCTCGGCATCCTGAGCGCCTTTGGCCTCGAGGAGGTCGAGCACCTCGGCACCCTGGGCGGCCTGGACTCGGCCGGAGCGGACCGCGAGGCGGACGACGGCGGCGGCGCGCTGGAGCTCGGTCTGCTGCGCGGGCTTGGCCTGCGGCTGCTGGCTCGGCTTCGCGTCCTGGCCCTCGGGGGCCGGCTGCACGCCGGCCTGCTGGAGACGACGGCCAATGGCGTTCATCAGCTGACGCCCCTGCTCGGGCGTGACGACGCCGGCTTTGGCCATGGCCTGGATCCGCGCACGCGCCTTGCGGTGCTGGGTCCGCAGGCTGTCCGCGTCCTGGGCGCCCTTCGCCTCCAGCAGCTCGAGGACCTCGGCCCCCTCGCTCGCCTGGACCCGACCCGAGCGCACGGCGACGCGCACGAGGGCCGCGGCGCGCTGGAGCTCCCCTTGGGCCTGAGCACCGGGAGCCGGAGTCGCCGGAGCTTGGCTCGCAGGGGTCTGATCCGCGGGCGCGGAGCCGGCAGGGCTGGCGACCTCAGGGGCAGGCTGCACGCCGGCCTGCTGGAGCCGACGGCCGATCGCGTTCATGAGCTGGCGCCCCTGGTCCGCGGACACCGCGCCCGAGCTGGCCATGGCCTGGATCCGAGCCCGGGCGCGGCGGTGCTGCTCGCGCAGGCTGGTCGCGTCCTGAGGCCCCTTGGCCTGGAGCAGGTCCAGCACCTCGGCACCCTCGGAGGCCTGCACGCGACCCGTGCGCACGGCCCGACGGACGAGGTCGGCTGCGCGCGCGAGGTCGGAGCTCATGGCGGGCTCGCTCCCGGTGCCGCTCTGGGGCTGCTGGGTGGGTCCCTGCGCGGGCTTCTGTGCGGGCTTCTCCGTCGGCCCGGCCTGGGGGGCGGGACCGCTGCCCTCGCCTTGACCCTGGCGGGCCGCATCGCGCCGGGCGCGATCGGTCGCCTGCTTGCGGGCGGCGAGGATCCGCGCCGCCTCGTCCTCGAGGTCCTTGGCGGCCTTGCGGCCCGCGCGGGACAGGAGCTGGCGGTAGTAGAGGAGGAACTCGTCGCTGGAGAGCGTCCCGTCCTTGTCGTGGTCCAGGCGGCGCACGTCGGCGGCCGGGATCCCGGCCTTGATGGCCTCCTTGGAGTCGAGCTTGCCGTCCTGCGAAGCGTCGGCCTTCTGGAAGGTGGCCCGCACCCGCGCGAGGTCGACCGCGCCTCCCTGGGCGGAGGCGGCGGCGGTCAGGAGCAGTCCGAGGGACAGGGTCTGGAGGGGACTCTTCATGGGATCAGGGCCCGGAGGCCGGGAGGAGGCTGGGCCTCCACGCGGAGGACAGTTCGAATCCCGTGCCAAGCCGGACTCGCCCAGTCCCCCCCTCCAGGGCCGCCCGAGCGGGGGTCCCGAGGCCCGGGGCGACGGCGAGTCCTCCCAGGGGGACACGGCGTCCACGGATCGCTGCCATTCGTTGTCCCGGGACCGCGATCCGGATACAAAGCCCTTTCCCCCGGAGAGCGCGGTCCGCAGGCCCCCAACTGCGTCGCAGCTCCGGCACCCCCCACCCCACGAGGGACCGTGTTGACGATCCAAGAACTGGCCCCGCTGGCGACCGGCGAGACCCAGAAGGTGGCCACTCGCCAGGCCTATGGCGAGGCCCTGCTCGAGCTCGGGAACCAGCACCAGGACATCGTCGTCCTGGACGCCGACCTCTCCGGCTCCACCAAGACCGGCATGTTCGCGAAGGCCCATCCCGGGCGCTTCTACAACTGCGGCGTGGCCGAGGCGAACATGGCTGGCACGGCCGCCGGCCTGGCCTGCACCGGGCGCAAGGCGTTCATGAGCTCCTTCGCCATGTTCGCCGCCGGCAAGGCCTGGGAGCAGCTGCGCCAGAGCGTGTGCGTCCCCGAGCTGGACGTGAAGGTCTGCGCCAGCCACGCCGGGCTGACGGTCGGCGAGGACGGCAAGTCCCACCAGATGCTCGAGGACATCACCCTCATGCGGGTGCTCCCGAACATGAAGGTCCTCGTCCCGGCCGACGCGGTCGAGGCGCGCGAGGCCGTGCGGGTCGCCTACGAGACGCCTGGCCCGGTCTACGTCCGCCTCTCGCGGGCCTCGACCCCGGTGGTCTTCGCCGACGAGTACCGCCTCGAGCTCGGGAAGGGCGCCCTCCTCCGCGAGGGCAGCGACGTCTGCATCGCCGCCTGCGGGGTCGAGGTCGCCGAGGCCCTGGGCGCGGCCGACCTCCTCGCCGCCGACGGCATCGAGGCGCGCGTGATCAACCTCGCCTCGATCGACCCGATCGACGCGGACCTGATCGCCGACTCGGCCGCTCGCTGCGGCGCGATCCTCACCGCCGAGGAGCACCAGATCCGGGGCGGCCTCGGCGACGCGGTCGCCCAGGTGGTCGTCCGGTCCTGCCCCGTCCCGATGGACATGGCCGGCATGGACGGCGAGTTCGGCCAGACCGGCACGGCGGCCCAGCTGCTGGCGCACTACGGGCTCGATGCGGCGTCCCTCGCCCAGCGCGCCAAGGCCCTCGTCCAACGCAAGGGGAACTGACCATGGCCCTCACCCGAGATCGAGTCGAGGCGCTCCGCGCCACCGCCCGCGACGTCCGCGAGGACATCGTCCGCATGGTCCACGCCGCCGCGTGCGGCCACCCCGGCGGCCCGCTGGGGATGGCGGACTTCATGACCACCCTGTTCATGGAGCACCTGGACCTCACCCCGGAGAACCGGCACGCGGAGGACCGCGACCGCTTCGTCCTGGGCAACGGTCACACCTGCGCCGGGTACTACGCCCTGCTCGCCCAGAAGGGCCTGATCCCGCGCGAGGAGCTGATGCAGTTCCGGAAGATGGGCTCGCCCCTGCAGGGCCACCCCCACCGCAACCTCGAGCTCGGGATCGACTTCTCGACCGGCAGCCTCGGCAACGGCCTCTCGGTCGCCGCCGGCATGGCGCTGGGCGCCAAGCTCAACGGCTGGAGCTCGCGCGTGTACTGCGCGTCGAGCGACGGCGAGAGCCAGGAGGGGCAGATCTGGGAGGCCGCCACGAGCGCCGCCCACTGGGGCCTCTCCAACCTGACGGTGATCGTCGACTTCAACGACATCCAGATCGACGGGCGCATGCGCGACGTGATGGACGTCCGCGACCTGCGCGCCAAGTACTCCGCCTTCGGCTGGCACGCCGTCGAGATCGACGGCCACGACGTGGTCGCGATCGACCACGCGCTCCGCGAGGCCAAGGCCGAGACCGAGCGCCCCTCCGCGATCATCGCCCGCACCACCATCGGCAAGGGCGTGTCGTTCATGGAGGACAAGTCCGGCTGGCACGGCGTGGCCCCCAACGACGAGCAGCTCGCCCAGGCCCTCGAGGACCTGGCGGCCCCGGCCAGTTGAGCCCGCGCACCCTCGTCTGGGGCGTCTGGCTCCTGGGCCTGACCACCGGCGTCCTCGCCGTGCTGGGCCTCCGCGCCTGGCACGAGCGCGGGGCGCAGGGCGACCTCGAGCGCTTCGCCGCCGTGCGGGCCTTCGCCGAGGAGGCCTACGTCGGCGGCGTGGACGGGGACGCGCTGCTGGAGGACGCCCTCAGCGGGATGCTCGAGGGCCTCGACCGCTACTCGCGCTTCTACCCGCCGGAGGACGCCGCCCAGCTCGAGCGGGAGACCGGCGGGCGCTACGAGGGGATCGGCGCCCTCTTCCGGACCCTCGACGGCGTGCGGCGGGTGCTGTTCACGCTCCCCGACTCCCCCGCACGCGAGGGCGGGCTGACCGTCGGGGACGGCGTGCTCGCCATCGACGGCGTCGCGATCACCGAGGAGATGGACGACGCCGCCTTCCGGGCGCGCCTCGCCCCCGAGAGCGGCGCGCCGGTCAAGCTGCTCGTGGTCGACCTCGAGGGGGTCGAGAGCACCCTGACGGTGCACGCCCGCGCCCTCGTCGATCCGAGCCTGCGCCACGTGCGCCTCCTGTCGGAGACGCCTCGCATCGGCTGGATCTCCATCGAGACCTTCTCCCGCGAGACGCCGGGCGAGGTGGACCGCGCGCTCGCGGACCTCGAGGACGGCGCTCCCCTCGACGGCCTCGTCCTCGACCTCCGCGGCAACCTCGGCGGCGTGCTCGACGCGGCCGTCGCGCTCACCGGCCGCTTCCTGCCCGAGGGCGTCATCGTCCGGACCCGCGGCCGGGACGAGGAGGAGGTCCTCCAGGCCGTCCCCAGCCGCTGCACGCACCCGGACCTCGACCTCGTGGTCCTCGTCGACGGCTCCTCCGCCAGCGCCTCCGAGGTCGTGGCCGGCGCCCTGCAGGACCATCGCCGCGCGGTCCTCGTCGGCACGCCCACCTACGGCAAGGGCGTCGTCCAGACCATCCGGCGCTTCGAGCCGTGGGGCGCGCGCGCCAAGGTCACGACCGCCTGGTACACGAGCCCGAGCGGCCGCAACTTCGAGAGCTCGGCGACCCCGGGCCGCGAGCAGGGCCTCGCCCCCGACCTCGAGGTGCCCGTGTCCGACGAGGCCGCCGGCGCCGTGCGCGCCTGGCTGCGGGCGCACCAGCCCCTCGGCGCCGAGGCGGCCGCGGTGCGCGCCTGGGAGGAGGCCGAGGACCGCGTGCTGCTCCCGCCCGCTCCCGAGGACCCGGTCCTCGACGCGGCCCTCACCCTCCTGCAGGCCGACTGAGCGGGCCCCGTCCGCGCTACAACCTCGCCATGGCCGAGCTGATCCTGGGGATCGAGTCCTCCTGCGACGAGACCGCCGCCGCCCTCGTGCGCGGCGGGCGGGAGGAGCTCGCGAGCGTGGTGCACAGCCAGGTGGCCGAGCACGCCAAGTGGGGCGGCGTCGTCCCCGAGCTCGCCAGCCGCTCCCACCTCGACCAGGCCCTCCCCGTCCTCGACGCGTGCCTCGAGCAGGCCGGCCTCGGCCTCGACGCCGTCGACGCGATCGCCGTCACCCACCGCCCGGGCCTCATCGGCTCCCTGCTGGTCGGCCTCGGCGTCGCCAAGGGCCTCTCCCTCGGCACGGGCCTGCCCCTCGTCGGCGTCGACCACATCGAGGCCCACGTCTACGCCGCCACCATGGACCTCGAGGAGTCGCCCTACCCCTGCATCGCGCTGGTGGTGTCGGGCGGCCACACCGCCCTCTACCGGGCCGACGGCCCCCTCGAGATGCGGCGCTTGGCGACCACCCTCGACGACGCGGCCGGCGAGGCCTTCGACAAGGTCGCCTACCTGCTCGGCCTCCCCTACCCCGGCGGCCCCAGCGTCTCCAAGCTCGCGACCGAGGGCCGCCGCGACGCCATCGCCTTCCCGCGCTACCACCCGCGCAAGGGCGCGCTCGGCTTCTCGTTCAGCGGTCTCAAGACCGCGGTCCTCTACCACCTCCGAGGCGGTGACGCCCTCGCCCCCACGCCGGCCCCGGAGGCCATCCCGGACGCCGCCGACGTCGCCGCGTCCTTCGAGGAGGCCGTGGTCGACGTGCTCGTGCGCCAGACCCTGCGCGCGGCCGAGCTCGAGGGCGTCGACCAGGTCCTCGTCGCGGGCGGCGTCGCCTGCAACCGGCGGCTGCGCGAGGTCATGCAGGCCGAGGGCGCCCAGCGCGGCATCCGCGCCACCTTCCCCCGCCCCGCCCGCTGCACGGACAACGCCGTGATGATCGCAGGCCTCGGCTGGGAGCGCTTCCGAGCCGGGGATCGCGCCGATCTCGGGCTGGACGCGGCGGCTCGGTAGGGCCGCCCGAGATGAGGGGACGCGACGGGCGCGACCTCCTCCCCCCGTGCCTGTGGAGAACTACGCTCTCGCTCGCCGTTCGATTCCCGGGATCTAGGCGCCCCATTCGCCTCGGCGATCAGGGCTCGCGAATTTCTGCTCCAGCCCGAAGAGACTGCTAGAACGAGACTTGGGGTGCACGGCGCCGCGCGGGTCGTGCTCAGGGGGAACACGGTCGCGAAACCACGGTGGGGTCATGACCGTCCTTGCTGCGTGGTCAAACTCCGCCGCGCCCCCCAGCTGCTGAGGCAGGACAGCGCTCCGCCCCCCGTGCCTCTGCGTCGGTGGTTCGAGGAGCCCAGAGGGGTTCCGCGGTCGCTCGATCCGGAAGCGGACGCCCACGCCAATGCTGAGGACGGGTGGCGACGGGGGGCAGGACCATCGCTGCGGACCCTGGCGCCATCAGAGAGCCCGCAGGCGTCGTCGCATCCAGGAACGAGCCCTCGGCCACCCAGGGATGAGGCCGGAGGTCGGTGCCGCTCGTCCGCTGGCCCCTGGCCTCCTCGACCCCTTGCTCCCCAGCACCAGGAGGTGCCGATGATCGAAGACGCAGGCCTACAGAAACTGGTCAAGCGCTTCCCCACGTCCGCGTTCGTGCAGGGATCCCTCGAGCTGCTCCCCAAGCTCGCACACGAGATCACGTTCCGAGCCGCCGAGGCCGTGCTCGAAGCGGACGGATGGATGCAGACCGTCTCCAGCTACCTCCACGACGAGGGCTTCGTGCTGGACGAGGAGGAGGTGGCCATCGAAGGGGCGATCGCCATCGGCCTCTCCGTTCACGAGCTCGCCAGGAGCACCCCGGACCTCGTCGGCTGGTGCCGCCAGCGGCTCGAGGATGCGGTCGCACTCTGCCTATGGAGGGACGAGGAGCGCGTCATTGCGGCCCATGACCCGGACTTGCGTCGCGAGCCACGCTTCCTGCGGCTCCAGGCTGCCCTCGGGCACCCGGACTCGATGGGGCTCGACGTTTCGCTCGCGCTGCATGGTCTCCCCCGCCCCCTCAGGATCCCGCTCTATCGGCTCGCGATCGCGGGACAGGACATGGCCAGCCTCTGTGAGGAGAGTGGATGGGCGGAGGAACTCGTGTGTGAGCGCATCGAGCGCGCCTTGAGGTCCATCCAGTCCCAGACGCGCAGCTCCTTGGAGGTGCGGGGATGAGCCACGCTGCTCAAGAGGATCTCGAAGGCCAGTGGGCTCCCATCTTCGATGCTCTCCGCGCCGGTGCTGGGGAGAGTCGGAGGACGCCGTGGGATCGTGCTCCCCTCGAGTGCACACGACCAGGCGGCGACGCAACATCGAATCGGAGGAGGAGCGCCCCCCTTGATCCCGGGCGCCTGAAGAGTCGGATCGGCCTGCACCGCGCTGAGGCGCTTGCACTCGATCTCACGGAAGCAGCCCGAGCAGCGCTAGCACGAAGCACGTGGAGCCAGCAGCCCCGCTTCTCCTGCAGCCAGATCGATCGCGCGCAGCCCCGGAGCCAGAGTCACGGCCACGAGCTGGCTCGAAGCGAGGGCTCCGCCATACGGCTCGACCATGGAGACGAACGGTCGGAGAGAGTGATGGTGGCCCTGATCCGGGGAGGGTCTCCCGGCCCTTCGATGATCCGAGCGGCGCTGTCACAGGCCTGGACCCTGACCCCGTCGGCCGAAGTCGTCTGGCTTCGAACTGGGCTCGACAAATGGACTGCGGACCGAGCGGCCCGCCGTGCCTTGCTTCACCGCAGAAATGGAGCAGTGGATCGTGGGTGGTTGCCTGTCCACGCAGCCGCACCGGATTCCCTCCCTCGTCTTTCCCACGTCCGCGCGGCAGCAACCTACGAGCGTCTTGCTGCCCTCCCGCTCCCGGCACGCAGGCGCTCCGGTGCGCTTGCAGCCGCTGCGGACATACACGTTCGACACCTGGGGACTCGGGGGACCACGCTCGCTCTGAGAGCGGTCGAGGTCGACCCTGACTGGACCTACCCCCACATCGTCCTCCTGACCAGTGCGTTGCTGGAGAACGACAGGGAGCTCACTGAGCTCGGCTTCTCTGGCCTGCAGGAAGCGCGGGCGGGCGCACCCATCGAGAGCCTCCTCGAGGGAGTGACCTTGGACGTGGAGCTGCCTCGGTGGGCTCGGGACGTCCATCCATCTCTCCAGGGCCTCAACGACCAAGGAACACGCCATCAATGAAGCTCCTCTACGCCCTCACACCTGGCCG
>WTJQ01000243.1 GCA_011524785.1 Planctomycetota bacterium
GGAGACTGCCATGCGCTTCCTGCTTCCCCTCATCCTCCTCACTCCACTCGCCTCTCCCGCAACCGCCCAGGAGCTCTCCTTCAGCCTCGGGGACCGCTGTCGGCCGCAGGTGCGGATCGGCTGGGGGCGGCCGACGCCGAGGATCCGCACCATCCATCGCTGCAGCCCCGCCTGCACGCGCACCGTTCGAGAGCGAACCTGGCAGAGCGGCGCCACCCGCTGGATCGAGGAGCCCGCCAGCTACCAGTGGGTCCGCACTCCGTGCGGCTGGGAGCGCATCTGCGTCCGACCCGCCACCCGAAGGTGCGTCCAGGAGCCCGGCCGCTGGATCTGGACGACGCGCACCATCAGGACGTGTCACTGAGGCGGAGTCGGCGCCCCCACGGAGCATCCCCTCAGGGGCACCGTGGGGGCGCAGTCCGCTGATGGCCGCTCGTAGGGCTCAGGCCAGCCTCAGCCCCCCGAGAGGGCCAGCGTGACGTGGACCACGGCGTCGGACCGGAGGGGAGCGCCGAGGTCCTCCTCAGGAACCCCATCGCGCCACACGCGGATGTGGCGACGCACGGCGCCGACCTCATCGAGGAGGCGAAAGGCGATCCCCGGGTAGCGCTCATCGAGGAGCGCGAACAGCTCCTCGAGCGTGCGCGCCCCCAGCTCGCAGGTCCGCTGCCCGCCGGTGTAGTCGTCCAGCGCGGCGGGCAGGTGCACGATCACGGAGCGACCCCGGCGACCTCGACCGAGTAGACGTGGGGTAGGTGACGCGCGATGTTGCGCCAGGAGCGTCCCTCGTTGACGCTGCCCCAGACCTCGCCACTGGTCGTCCCCAGGTAGACGCCGAGCGGCTCGTGGGCGTCCTGCGCCATGCACTGACGCTTGACCGTCCACCAGGCGTGCTCCCGGGGCAGGCCCCGATCGAGACGCTCCCAGGTGGCCCCGCGATCGCGGGTCCGCATGACGGCGGGAGCCGCCCCCGGCGAGGTCCGGGCCCAGACGGAGGTCCCATCCATCGGGAACACATAGGCCACATCGGGATCCCGGGGGTGCGTCACGATGGGGAAGCCGATGTCCCCGACCTCCTCCGGGATCGTCTCCCCGACCCGACGCCACTCACCGTCCTCACGATCCATGACGAACACGCCGCAGTGGTTCTGCTGCCACAGCCGATCCGGATTCGTGGGACTCATCACCACGCAGTGAGGGTCGTGCCCGAAGTCGGGGTCGTCCGGCACGAAGTCGATCACGAGGCCCTTGTTCAGGGGCTCCCAAGACCGCCCCTCGTCGAGCGACTCGAACACGCCGCCGCTGCTCATGCCCACGTAGAGATGGGCCGCATCGCGCGGATCCACCAGGATCGAGTGCAGCTTGGGGCCGTCCGGCGTGCCGTCCTTCTCGCCCCCCGTCCAGCGGTCGAGCTCGGGGTGGTCGTTGAAGCCCTTGACCGGGCGCCACGTGTCCCCCCCGTCCCGGGAGCGGAAGAGCCCCTGCGGGGAGCCGCCGGCGTACCAGGTGCCCCGCTCGTCAGCGTGTCCCGGCGTCAACCAGAAGGTGTGGTTGAGCGTCCGCTGGAGGAGCCCATCGGGCGCGGCCCCGAAGCGCGGAGGCCGCCTCGCCTCCTTCCAGTGCTTTCCCCCGTCCTCGCTCCTGAACAGGGTCGGACCGAGGTGTCCGGTCCGAGCCGCGGCAAGGAGGGTCCCCCGCTGCCGGGGGTCCTCGACCAGGTGATGCACCACGTGCCCGACGAACCAAGCATCGCGCAGGCTCCAATCCTTGCGAGCGGTATCACTGCCCAGGCGGAACGCACCCTTCCGGGTGCCGACCAGCAGCTGGACGGCCCCGCGACGCGCTCTGGGGACCCGCAGCTTGTGCTTGGGCGTTTCCATGAGGCGGATCCTACCAGTCCTGGGAGGACGCCCGACCCAGGTCGAGCCCCTTGCAGTACCCTCGATCGCACGATGCGCACTCCTTCGCTCGCCCTGCTCAGGTTCGCTCTCCTCGCGAGTGCGACTGCGAGCGCGGCATTGGGGCAGCAGCATCGGGTCGCGACCCTCGAGACCCTGGTTCCGCGGGCCCGCTCCTTCGTCGTCCACGGGGTCGTGCCCCTGCCCGAGCTCGAGCCCGCCGCCCCAGGGAGGACCCACTTCGCCCTCCGCCTGCAGGGTGGGGGCAACGCCATCGTCCCTGCTCAGGTCGAGGTGGTCGCGACCCGCGCGGATGGGAGCGCGCAGGCCGTGGAGCTACTGGCCCCCATCGAGCTGCCCGACCAGCTGCCTGGTGGGGAGCGGGGCACCTTCGAGGTGCTCTACGGGGATTGGGCCCTCCCGCCCGAGGTCGTCCCGCGCGACCGTAGCCGTCCCCTGCTGATCGGGGAGGACGCCGCCCGCCTCGTGGCGATCGACCCCCTTGGCCGCCGCTACAGCGCCATCCTGGGAGGAGCGCCGGGACTTGGACACCGAGGGGTGCGGAACGACCGGGAGGGCCATGCGGCTCGCAGCTGGCGCACCAGCGTGGTCCTCGAGCCCGAAGAGCGCGCCGGCGACTCCCGCCCCTCGCTCGCGGCCCACGCATACTGGACGCTGCTCGCAGGGGACGAGCGA
>WTJQ01000149.1 GCA_011524785.1 Planctomycetota bacterium
AACCCCGGTCCGACCTCCAACTTCTCGGACGGTCTCCAGGTCGACTTCCAGTGATCTTGGACCGCAGGGGCCCCCGCGCCGAACAACTCGGCGCGGGGGCCCCTTCGTAGGTTGAGTCTGCGCGCCGTGAGCGTCGCGCGAGGCGTTCGTGGAGTCGTGCAGGGAGGCGCACAGCGGGCAGGAAGAGGCAGCGTGCTCGAGGGATGCAGCGCGACATCTTCTCCGTGGATCCCCTCAGCTCATGTGTGGCGCGAGGGATCGCCCTCGTGCTTCTGAGCCTGGCCCAGGGTTGCCTTGGACCCAATGCATGGGGCCTCCAGCAGCAATGACTCTCCGCTCCCCATCCAAGGAATCGAACCAACGTCCTCCTGATCCTCGCCGATCCGTGGAGCGCCCGGTGCTTCGGGCCCAGGGGTGGCTTCTTTGGGCTGCAACAGACCCTGACCCCACAGCGCGATGAAGGGGCTGCACAGGGCACGCGCTTTCCGCGCGCCGACACCCAGTGCCGCCAGTGCAAGGCCGCTCGCATGACCCTTGTGACGGGCCTCGAGCAGAGGGATCACGGCGTTCGATGGAACGACGCCTGGGATCCGCCGTGGATCGAGACGCTGGCGCACGTCCTCCGTGATGCTGGCGATCGAGCAGCGACGATCGGGCAGCACCTCCGGCCATGATCGCATCAGCTCGAGGGGCACGGGGTCGAGGACGCGGTCGACCTCCAGGACGAGTTCCTGGAGAGAGATGGCCAGCTCCGGAGAGCCTCACTGGGACGCACCTGGCAGCCACGTTGCTCTCCCTGGACCTCCCCCGAGGCTCGCATCCACGGGTGCGACCTACAGTCACGAGAGCGATCACCCGGCGGGCGACCGGGAGCAGACCAGTCGTGAGCTCCTCGAGGCGGGCGCACGGGGCGAGGAGTGGTGGTGCCAGGTCACCGAGACGAGCCTTCCGGGCCTGGTTCGTGCTGCGACGCCGCGGAGTCCGTCGGTCGTTGAGCCTGGGTCCTTCCGCCCGCGCGCCGAGGGAGTCGCCGGCGCTCTGCGCTCCAGCCTGCAAGCGGGGAGGGAGTTCCCACTTCCGTTCGTCGCCGAGGCCCATGCGCCCGCGTTCCAACTCCATGGATACCAGCCCGGGGAGCGCTGGTCCTGGCGCATCGACACCCTCTCAATCCGCGGCGTGCGACGCGGCTTTACCAAGGTCCTGCGGATCCGAGATCGAGGTCACAGGCGCTCGATCCCCTCGGGGGAGCACGCTTGGGGCCTTTGAGGATCACAAGAACTGAGCCCTGGCCAGGGGCCAGGGCTCGAGCTCAGCGGGCCTCGGCGAGCCCAATTGCGCCAGGCTCCCTAGCGCCGGCGCGCGATCAGCCCGAGGACCCCGAACAGCGTCCCGAGGGCGTACTCGACCCGGAACCACGAGGGGAGGTCGCGGGGCTCTCCCTCGTCGGGCGCAAGACTCTCCTCCTCGTCCGCCCGGTCGATGACGGCCAGCTCCTCCTTCTGGCAGCACTCGGGGGTCTCCTCGTTCTGGAGAGCGGCGAGTTCCTCGTTGTTCTCGACCCGCTCGGTGCGGCGCCCCTCGACCTCGAGGAAGCTCAGGAGCTGGACCGTCTCCTCGGCCGACAGGCCGAGGTTCGGCATCGGGACCTGGTTGTAGGCGTGGAGCAGGCCGACGGCGATGGGATCGCCCTCCTCGAGCATGACGTCGGGCTCCATGAGCCAGCGGAAGAGCCACTCGCGCTCGCGTCGCTCGCTGACCCCCTGCAGGTTGGGCCCGATCCGCGGGCGACCGTCGCCCTGACCGATCCGGTGGCAGACCGCACACCGCGTGCGGAAGAGGGACTCACCCTCAGGAAGATCGGGCAGCCGTACTGGCGCCTCGTCGTACCCAGCAGTGCCGACGCCCTCGTCCTTGAAGTCCCCGAGCCAGCTGCCGATCTGGGTGGCGAGCACGTAGGGGTTGTCGAAGGGCGAGCGCCTGAGCCACTTCCCGGTCCGGGCATTCCCGATGACCATGTTGATGTTGTGGTCCTGCAGGTCCTCCGTGTCGTCGAAGTACAGGCCGAACCGCCGGCGCAGCGTCAGGATGTCCTGCTCGTCGCCCGTGAAGAAGTCCCAGCCATCCTCACAGCCGAAGCGCTCGCGATAGTCGGCGAGCACCTCGGGCGTGTCCCGATCGGGGTCGACCGTGATGGAGTACATGTGGACGTCCTGCCCCACGCGGTCACCCAGGATCTCCTGGACCTCGCAGAGGCGCGCCGTCTCCATGGGGCACACGTCCGCACAGGTCGTGTACATGAAGTTGAGGACGACGGTTCGTCCCTCGATCAGGTCCTCCTGGAAGCGAACCTTGGTCCCGTCGTGACGGACGAGCTCGATGTTGGGGAAGGCGGACGTCGCCCGGAGGCGCGGGCGGGGCGCGAGATCCTCGACCGGCGCTTGGGTCGCGAAGGGGGCGACCGTGAGGAGGAGGGGCGTGAGTCCAATCATGGCGGCAGAGTTGGAGAGGGGGGCGAGCGGTGAGAGCGCTGATCGGGCCGTGAGGGGCGACCTGGTGGTCAGGTGGAGGAGCTCGAGGTCGTCTCG
>WTJQ01000201.1 GCA_011524785.1 Planctomycetota bacterium
AACGGCCCAGATCGAGCGCGACGTGTGGTTCCGCTGGACCGCGAGCGTGGGCACACGCGCGAGCCTCTCGACCTGTGGCGGAACGAGCGTGGACACGCGACTGGCCGTCTACGAAGGAGGCAGCTGCGGCGGTTCGATGCTGGCCTGCAGCGACGACGCCTGCGGCCTGCAGTCCCGCGTCGACATCGAGCTCTTGGCCGGACAGGAGTACCTGATCCGGATCGGCACCTACCCCGGTGCGACGCCCGGCTCCGGAGTCCTCGAGATCGAGGAGCTGACTCCGATCGTGAACCCGGCGAACGGCCACGGCTACCTGGTGATCGACGCGGACGTGACGTGGAGCGAGGCGCGCGCTCTGGCCGAGACGATGTCCTGGTCGGGCCTGGGCGGGCACCTCGTGACGATCACGGACCAGGCCGAGATGGACTGGATCCAGGCCAACGTCCCCTACGACCGCCCGTGGATCGGCCTCGTGCAGAACACGTCCTCCGCCACCTACAGCGAGCCGGGCGGCGGCTGGGAGTGGGTCAGTGGCGAGCCCTTCGCCTACAGCAACTGGCACGCGGGCGAGCCGAACGACAGCCCCGCCGGGGAGGACGTGGGCGAGATGCTCGGGATCTGGGGCGGTGAGTGGAACGACAACCTCGAGACGGCCGTGGCCCCCAGCCAGTTCATGGTGGAGTTCGACACGCTCGGAGGACCGGCGACCTTCTGCACGCCTGCTGGCAGCAACTCGGCCGGCCAGGCAGTGACGCTCGCGAGCTCCGGTCCCTCGGGGCCCGGCGTCTACCACTTCGAGGCCGAGGGGGGGCCGCTCGATCAGTTCGGCATCCTGCTGATCTCCGCTGGCTTCTCGCCGCAGGGCACGGTCGTCAGCCAGGGACGCCTCTGCCTGACGGCGCCGATCGGGCGCTACGGCAGCACCGCCGGACCGGGCCTCAACTCGATCGGGCGCTTCGACGCTGCCGGGATCCTGCAGAATCTCGCAGGCACGAGCTCGGTGGGCACCGGCTTCGACATGCCGGCCGTACTCCCCTCCCCGCCCGGGGGCGTCGTCGTCTCCGGGGCGACGTGGCACTTCCAGCTGTGGTACCGGGACGTGGGCGGCACGTCGAACTTCTCCGACGGCGTGTCGGTCGTGTTCTAGCGCGGGACGCCGCGCGGAGGCGGAGGCCTCGAGGCAGGCCCCTCCCGGGCCACCCCTGCCCCATCAGCAGGGCCGATCGAGCGAACGCGGACACGATTCGGAATCTTCGCCCATAGTGGAGGAGCCCGCGCTGCACGTGGGCCCTCCTCCATGAAGCTCTCCTCCTCCATCCTCCTCCTCTCCACCCTCGCGGCCCTGGGGGCCCCGGCGGCCGCCCAGAACGGCACGGACGACTGCGGCAGCGCAACGCCGATCGCAGGGCTCGGCACCTGGCCCTTCGACAACAACGGGTTCACCATCGACGGCCCGGCGGACTGCAACAACCAGCCCGTGCGCCGCGACCTCTGGTACCTGTGGACCGCGTCGGCGACCTCGACCCACACCATCTCGACCTGCGGCGCGACCGCGCTGTCCACGCGGATCGTGATCTACGACGGGTTCGACTGCGTCAACTTCCCCCAGGTCGCCTGCGCAGCCGCGACCTGCAGCGCGCAGACGACGCTGAACTTCAACGCGGTCGCGGGGCAGCAGTACCTCGTACGCCTCGGCAGCCGCCAGGCCGGCCAGGCCGGGAGCGGGACCTTCACGATCGAGGCTCTCCCGAACGTGATCCAGAACCCGAACAACGGGCACTACTACTACGTCGACAACCGCGCGGTGAACTTCGACAACGCGCGAGCCATCGCCGAGGGATACACCTACCTCGGCCTGGACGGCCACCTCGTGACGATCACGGACCAGGCCGAGATGGACTGGATCCAGGCCAACGTCCCGTACGACCGCGCGTGGATCGGCCTCGAGCAGAACACCTCCTCCCCCACCTACAGCGAGCCCACGGGCGGCTGGGAGTGGGTCAACGGGGAGCCCTTCGTCTACAACAACTGGTACACGGGTGAGCCGAACGACAACCCGGCCGGGGAGAACGCCGGCGAGATGCTCGCGGGCTGGAACGGCGGCTGGAACGACCTGACCAACAGCGACGTCTTCACCACGACCTCGTTCATCGTCGAGTTCGACGACATCAGCGGCGGCGGCCCCGATCTGTTCTGCGACCCCGCCAACGCCAACAGCACCGGGGCGTCCGTGACCCTCGCGAGCTCGGACTTCAGCGGGTCGGGCGTCTACCACCTCGAGGCCGAGGGTGGCCCCGTCGACCAGTTCGGGGCCTTCATCGTGGCCGCCACGCCGAACACTGCGGGCGTCCAGGTCAGCCAGGGCCTCCTGTGCCTCGCCCCGCCCCTGGGTCGCTACACGCCGACGGCGGGCTCGGCCCAGAACTCGGTTGGCAAGTTCAACGCCGCTGGGGTGTTCGAGAACCTCTTCGGGAACTCGAGCGTGAGCACGGGATTCGACGTCCCTGCGGCACTCCCCGATCCTCCCGGCGGCACGATCGTCGCCGGCTCCACCTGGCACTTCCAGCTGTGGTACCGG
>WTJQ01000014.1 GCA_011524785.1 Planctomycetota bacterium
CCCCGCTGCCACCCCCGCGGAGGAGCTGGGCCAGACCATGGTCTGGGTGAAGCAGGCCAAGGACGGGGATCGCGAGGCCTTCGAGACGCTCTTCGCACACCTGACCCCGGCCCTGTACTCGTGGGCCGACATGCGGATCCGTCCGGCGCAGCGCGGCCAGCTCGACCCCGGCGACGTCGTGCAGGAGGTCTTCCTGCGCGCGGTGCGTGCCTTCGAGGGGTTCGAGGTGGACGGGCCGTCGATCCGGGCCTGGCTGTTCCGGATCGCGAAGAACGTGCTGCTCGAGGCCGGGCGCGCCGCGCGCAAGCACGGCACGGGCAGCTCGGGGTCCGAGACGCGCGAGCTCGCTCTGCAGGGCATCCCCGACTCGATCACCTCGGCCTCCATGCGCCTCGCGCGGGACGAGCAGCTGAGCGCCTTCCGGGAGGCCGTCGAGGCCCTCTCCGAGGAGGACCGGGCGCTCGTCGTGCACTGCGGCATGGAGGGCATGAGCCGGGCCGAGGTCGCGGAGCGACTGGGCCTCGGCGTCGAGGCCGTGACCAAGCGCTGGCAGCGCCTCCGCGCCCGCCTCGAGGAGCGAGGCCTCCCCGAGATGCTGCTCGCCCTGGCCCACTGACGCCGCTCCACGGAGCTCTCCATGCCTGCCTCCCGCGCCTCTGCCTCCAGCGCCACCCACGCGGCGCTCAGCCTCGCCGGCGCCCTCGTCTGGCGACGGGGCGCGCGCGGTCTCGAGCTCGCGCTTGCCCAGCGCGGAGGACGCTGGGGCCTCCCGCGGACCGGCGTCGGCCCGGACGAGGAGCGAGGCGCGGCGGCCCTGCGCCTGGCGGAGGACTGGACCGGGGCCGGCGCCGAGGCGCTGGGCTTCGCCGGTACGGCGCGCGCCGAGGTCGACGACCGCACGCTGTCCACCTGGTACTTCCACCTGCGCGCCGGACCGCTGCCCGGCAGCGCGCGGCCCTGGGTGCGCTGGTGTTCGCTGGAGGACGCCCTGGCCCGCCTCGAGGACGAGGACGAGCGCGTCCTCCTCGGAAGCGTGCGCCCTCCGGCGCTGGCCGACGCCCAGGGCGTTCCTCGTACGGACGCCGCCTGGACCCCTGCACTCGTGGGACTGCTGACGGGGCTCGCAGCGCTCGAGCTGCCCTTCGCCGCCTCACGCCCCTGGCTCGAGGGCCTGCGTCCCCTCCTTCACGGCTCCCTGGCCGCCGGGCTCGTGGGCTGCTGGGGAGTGGCCCGATGGCTGGAGCGAAGGCCGGCTCCGCTCGGGCGCACCCTCGCGGTCGGCGCCGCGGCCGCAGCACTCGCGACCTCCGTGGTTGCCGAGGCCGCGCCGGTCGTCGCCCCCCTGGCGGGGGCGCTGGCCGCCTGGGTCGTCAGTGAGCGGGCCGTCGACCGGCCGCGCGCGTGACGAGGAACCCGGCGGCGAGCACCAGCAGCACCGTCCCGATCTGCGCTCCGGAGGGATCGAAGCGGCGCAGGGACTCGGCGCGCGCCTTGAGCTCGCCGCGAGTGGCGCCACGGTGCTCCTCGACGAGCGCGGCGAACGAGGGAGCCTCGGCCAGCTCGACCTCCGCGCCCATGGCCTCGAGGTCCGCCTCCGGATCGGCGAGCGCCTGGGCGACGGCCTTGCGAACGGGCCGACGCGCTAGGTCGGGGTGCACGGGCTCCTGGAAGGGCCACAGGCCCAGCACCGACCCGAGCAGCAGACCGAGGAGCGCGGCGTGCGTTCCCTGCGGTGCCCTCTCGAGCAGGCGCTTCAGCACGTTGGAGAGCAGGCCCACCCCCAGCACCGCGCCCACGCCGACGGGCGCGATGATGGCGAGGCTGGCCCCGGTGTTCTCGAGGAGCTCGGTCCGCGAGAGGCTGCCGATGACGGTCTCGTAGAGCCCGAACAGGAGGAGCAGGTAGGAGCCGCTGACCCCGGGGAGGATCATGCTGGAGGCCGCCACGGCTCCGACCGCAATGAGGGCCAGGGGGGTCGTTGGCACCTGAACCGCGTCGAGGCCGAAGGCGAGGGCCGCCATGCCGGCGAAGCCGAGGACGCTCCAGGCGAGCACGCCCACCGTCAGCGGCCGGGCGCGAGCGACCAGCTCCGGGACCCCGCCGAGGGTCATGCCCACGAAGAGGCTGTACATCAGCCAGCGGTGGGTCGAGACGAGGTCCACCAGCAGGCCGGACAGTCCTGCCACTGCCAGGACGGCCCCGGCGCCGAAGAGGGCGACGAAGCGCAGGTGCTCCTTCTTGGGACGCAGGCGCGTGAAGGCCGCGATGGTCCCCACGAACCGGTCGTAGAGACCGACGGCCAGGATCATCGTGCCCCCGCTGATGCCCGGAACGAGGTTGGCGAAGCCCATCAGGGCGCCTCCCAGGAGGAGCCGCGAGGCAGGGGCCGGGGGCGGCTCAGGGGGCTCGTGACGATGGCTGGCTTCAGGTTTCACAGGCGCCTAGCAATTCAGGTCTTGACGATTCGCCGTGGGCAGGGGATTCTTCCTGCCAGAGGCTCTCTCTGCGAGCAGCATTCTGCGCCCGAGCCAAGCCTCCCAGCTACCGGTCCCCGGACCCAACTCCCAAATCCTCCCGC
>WTJQ01000633.1 GCA_011524785.1 Planctomycetota bacterium
CTTGAAGGCGGGGGCGATCAGGTAGCCGATGAGCCGGGAGCCGAGGGCCGCAGGGGCCTGGGCTCGGGGCGCAGCGCCTGCCGGCGCGCCGCGGCCTTCAAGCGCGCGCGGCTGGGTCGGGCCTTCGAGGCCTGGCGGGCTCGAAGGGCCGCGCGCGACCGGCAATTCGAGCGGTTCTGCGCCGACGCCTCCGGCTGGCTCGACCCGTGGGCCGAGCGCGCGAGCGACCCGCTCGAGGCGCGCTTCCTGCAGCACCGCTTCCAGGTGCAGTGGCGCGACCTGCGCCGCCACGCGCGCCGGAGCGGCGTCCGGTTCCTCGGGGACGCCCCCATCTTCGTGGGGCTGGACTCCGTCGACGTGCAGGCCCACCCGGAGCTCTTCCGGCTCGATCGTGCCGGCCTGCCGAAGGTCGTCACCGGCTGCCCGCCGGATCCGTTCACCCCCGACGGCCAGCGCTGGGGTCACCCGCACTACGCCTGGAGAGCCCACCGAGCGGAGGACTTCCGGTGGTGGCGCGCGCGCATCGGCCGACAGCTGGACCTGTTCGACGCCGTCCGCATCGATCACTTCATCGGGTTCCACCACGCCTACGAGATCCCGGTCGCCAACGCCCATGCCCGCGTGGGCCGCTGGGGTCGGACGCCCGGGCGTGAGCTCCTCGAGGCGCTGCGAACGGATCACCCTCGCCTGCCCCTGCTGGCCGAGGACCTCGGCAACGCGACCCGTGGAGTGGCGGAGCTGCGCGATGCCTTCGGCCTGCCGGGGATGAAGATCCTCCAGTGGGGCTTCCATCCCGGCTCGGGCGATGCCCCCCACCGCGTCCCCGAGAACGCCGCGGTCTATCCGGGCACCCACGACAACGACACGGTCCGGGGCTGGTGGCGCGGCCTTGACGCCCCGACCCGCGCGCGCGTGCTGGCCACGACCGGGGGCACCGCGGGGAGCGTCGCCTGGGACCTGTGGCGCACCGCGTGCGGCACAGCCGCCCACACCGCCATCGCCCAGGCCCAGGACCTCCTCGAGCTCCCGGGCAGCGCCCGCACCAACGTCCCCGGCCAGGCTCGCGGCAACTGGCGCTGGCGGCCCAATCCAGGCGCACTCGACGCCCGCCTCGCGGCCAGGACCCACGACCTGCTTGACGCCACTGACCGACTTCCTCGCTCCTGAGTCCCCCTCGCTCCCGATGAAGACCTCACGTCCCTCCTCCCGAAGCGCCGCGGCCAAGGCCCTCGCCGCCCGTGCCCGCACCCTCGCCATGGACCTCGGCTGGACCTGGTGCCCCGACGCCAAGCGCGCCTTCGCCGCGCTCGATCCCCGCGAGTGGGAGGCCACCAAGCACGCGCCCCTCCGCACCCTGGAGCGGATCCACCCGGCCCGCCTGGAGGCGGCCGCCGCGGACCCCGCCGTGGTGGCGCTCTTCGACACCGCCGAGACGGTCCGCCGGAAGCGCCTGGCCGCCCGTCCCTGGTTCGCCAAGCGTCACAAGGGGCGGGACGCCAAGCTGCGCGTCGCCTACTTCTGCTCGGAGTACGCGATCCACGAGTCCCTCCCCCAGTACTCGGGGGGCCTCGGGGTCCTGGCGGGGGACCACCTGAAGTCGGCGTCGGACCTGGGCATCCCCTTCGTCGCCGTGGGCCTGCTCTACCAGCACGGCTACTACATCCAGGAGCTCGGCAGTGACGGGGCCACGCGAGCGCTCTACCCGACCTACGACCCGGCCTCCATGCCGCTCGTGGACACCGGCAAGGTCATCACCTGCCCCCTGGGCCGCGGCGAGGTGCGGGCCCGCGTCTGGCGGATGCAGGTCGGGCGCGTCCCGGTCTACCTGCTCGACACGAACCTGCCCGGCGCGTCCCGCGCCCACCGGGAGCTGACCGAGGGCCTCTACAAGGGCGGCCCCGACCTGCGCCTCCGGCAGCAGGTCCTGCTGGGGGTGGGCGGCATGCTCGCGCTCGACGCCGTGGGCGAGCGCCCGACCGTGGTGCACCTCAACGAGGGGCATGCGGCCTTCGCCAACGTGGAGCGCATGCGCCGGCTCGTGGCGCGGGGTGCCTCCCTCGAGGACGCCCGGGCCCGGATCGCGGCCAGCAGCGTGTTCACGACCCATACCCCGGTCCCCGCGGGCCACGACCGCTACCCGGCGGCCCTCGTCGCGAAGCACCTCGCCCCTCTCATCCGCGACCTGGGTCTCGCCAAGGAGACCTTCGCCGATCTCGGGCGCGAGCGCGCCGGGGATCGCGAGGAGCCCGTGTGCATGACGGTGCTCGGCCTCCGCACGAGCGACCGCGTCAACGGCGTCAGCCGTCTCCACGGGAGGGTCAGCCGGGAGATGTGGACCGGTGCGTACGACGACTGCACGCCCGAGGAGGTGCCGATCGGCTCGGTCACCAACGGCATCCACGTGCGCACCTGGCTGGCGCCCGAGGCCGAGGAGCTCTACCGCCGCCGACTCAAGGTGAACTGGAACACCGCCGGGCCGAAGGACGACCCCTGGCGCCGCGTGGACTCCATTCCTGACGAGGAGCTCTGGGAGCTGCGGAGCACCCTGCGCGCCCGCCTCGTCCACTTC
>WTJQ01000458.1 GCA_011524785.1 Planctomycetota bacterium
GTGCGGCCGCGAGCGAGGCGCGCACGGCGAGGTCGCGGGGCAGCTCGAGCTCCGCCAGGACCTCGAGCTGCTCGGCGCCGCCCGGGGAGGCGGCCAGGTCGTCGATCCGCCGGCCGACGGCCTCGGCCAGCAGGCTCCGGGCCTCCGCTCGCACGCCGCCCTCCAGGCCCGGCGCGGCCTGCACGGCGTGCAGGATCGCCACTGCGGCCGAGGTCTCCCCGCTCTCCAGCGCGCTGCGTCCCGCCTCCAGCGCGGCCGGGACCTCCTCGGCCTCGTAGACGTCCGGCACGCCGCCGGGACGCGGGAGCGTGGCGGTGCACGCCGCGCCGAGCAGGAGCAGCGCGCCCGCGGGGAGGGCTTGGAGCAGAGCGAGGTTCACGGGCGGGGGGCGCTGGCGAAGCGCTGGTGCGTTCGGGGGAGCGTGTCGAGGTGGTAGTCCAGGAAGCGAGCCGCGATCTCGTGGGCCTTGTGGGCCCGGTCCGCGTCGGCTGGCGGCTGGCCGCTCCCCGCCTGCTGGAGGGCGAGCAGGTCGCGCTCGGCGAGGGTACCGACTCGACGTCCGGCGTTCCTGGCATCGAGGGCGCAGGACCGGCACAGCCGTCCTCCCGCGCCCGAGCTGAATGGGGCCCGCGGCCCGGAGCCGCGCTCCGAGGGCTGGTCGGCCGGCGCCGTCCCGCCGCACACGGCGCACCCCTCGAGGGCGGGCATGAGCCCGAGGTCGGCCAACAGGCGCGCCTCGAAGGTCGCCAGCAGCCCCTCCGCGGGCGCGGGCAGAGGACCCTCCGCATCGAGTGCCTGCAGGAGCGCCCCGAGCCCCGCGAACAGGGCTCCCTCGTCCTCGCCCGGCCGCGCCACGAGATCCGCCAGCTCGAGGCCGCAGAGGGCTGCCCGATAGCGCTCCAGGTCGGCGGGGATGCGGCGGCGTCGGATCCGCACGGTGCCGGCCTCCAGGTTGCCGAGCCCGCCGTGCTGGGGCGTGGACCAGCGCAGCTCCAGCTCGTCGAAGAGGTCCAGGGTCCAGGCGAAGGCGCTCTTCGCGCGATGGGCCCCGCGAGCCAGCAGGCGCTGCGGGCCGTGCTCCGCCGTCAGGACGCGGACCACGAGGCTCGACTCCCCGTAGGGAGCCCGCGCCAGGACGAGGGCCCGGCCGGAAGCGCGGACGCGGCGGCTCATGCGGGACGGTCGACGCGAACGCGCAGGACACGACGATCGCTCGCCTCGAGCACCTCGAAGGCGAGCGGACCCTCCTCGAAGGACTCGCCGGCCCGCGGGAAGCGCCCGAGGCGCGCCAGCACGAAGCCGGCGACGGTCTCGAAGTCCTCCTCCTCCGGCAGGTCGAGCCCCAGCTCCTCGTTCACCTCGGTGACGTGCAGCGAGGCCGGGACCTCCCACGCACCGCCCTCGAGCGGGCGCACGGTCTCGGCGGCCGCGTCGACCTCGGGGATCTCGCCGACCAGCTCGCGCAGGACGTCGGTCAGGGTCACGAGTCCGGCCGTGCCGCCGTACTCGTCGACGACGATGGCCATCTTCTCTCGGCGCTGCCGCAGCTCCTTGAGCAGCTCGGCCAGCAGCTTGGTCTCCGGGACGAGGAAGGGGGGACGGAGCAGTGAGCGCAGGCCCGCCTCGCCCGCGGCTCCCTCGACGCGCGCTCGCGCCGCGTCGAGGACGGTGACCGTGCCGATGACCGTGTCGACCGTGTCCTCGTAGACCGGGATCCGGGAGCAGCCGTGCTCGAGCGCGGTCTGGAGCGCGGCCTCGAGGCCGTCCTCGATCGCCACCGCGTGCATCTCGGTGCGCGGCGTCATCACCTCGACGGCGTCGGCGCCCCGGAACTCGAGCACGTTCTCGATGAGCTCCCGCTCCTGGTCGTCCAGGTCCCGCGCGGGCTCGGCCTCGCGCAGGGCGCCGCGAAGACCCGCCAGCAGGCGCCGCGTCGCCGGCTCCTCGTCGGGCACCTGGAGCACGCGCAGGACGGCGCGACGAAGGCCCTCGACGGCGCGCCGGACGGGCGCGAGGGGCGTCTGGAGCCAGCCGAAGGTCGGCAGGGTCAGGGCCACGAGGCGGTCTCCGCCAGCGCGCGCCAGGGCGGGGGGGAGGACCTCCCCGGCGAGGACCATCGCCACCACTGCCAGGCCGAGGGCGAGCAGGAAGCGCGGGGGCTCGAGGCCGCCCGCGGCTCCCAGGGTCTCCAGGAACAGCGCCAGGAAGAGCACCTGGCTCAGGACCGTCAGCAGGGTCGCACTGGTGGCGTAGGTGTCCAGGCGCCTGAGGTGGACTGCGAGCACGCTCCGGCGCTCCTCGCTCGGCTCTCGCTGGAGCAGCCGATGGCCCACCGTGATGGCCATGGCGGCCCGCAGGGTGGCGAAGCCCGTGGCGGCCAGCAGGGCGCCCAGGGTGAGCGTGGGCCCGAGCCACGAGGACCCGTCGAGGTCCAGGGCGGCCCAGGCGCTGGAGGCCGGGGATGGGGGTCGAGGTGGTCCGTTCACGGTCGCCCGAATCCTAGCCTGCCAGGCCGCCAGCTGTCCCCTGGCGGGGAGCTGCAGGCGAGGGTGGGTGCGGCGGAGGGTCTGGAGTCCCTAGGGGCGCACTTGTTCCTGTTTCGGAACGACCGCGGCTCCGGAGGCGTGATTGGCGCGTCATAAGGTGTTGCCTTGCATGGATTTATGAGTCCTCTGCGGCGCTGGCACGCAGCTCGCACTGCCCCTTCCATGCGCCTCGAAGCCCCGCCCCTTGCTCCGGACCTCGTTCGCCTGCTCGCGCCCAGCCTCCGGGAGCGCCTCCTGGAGGCCCCGACGGCTGCGCGCGTGATCGAGACCGTCCTCATGGAGCACTACCGCCAGACGGGCTCCCAGGCCGCCTTCCGGGAGCTCCACGGTCGAGCTGCACCTGGGCTGGTGCGCTGGGTCCACGGGCTCCAGGGGCGCCGGTCCTGGGCCGTGGATCCGCTCGAGGTCGTCCAGGACACCTGGTGTGCCGTCGTCCGGTACCGCCACACGTTCCGCTCGGACGAGGGGCGGACCTTCGGGGCCTGGGTCCGCACCATCGCAGCCAACGCGCTCCGGCGCGCGGGCAAGCGCACCCCCCGCGAGCACCACCTCGATCCGGCCGAGCTGCCCGACCCGGAGGATCCGGGCCTCGGGCCCGAGCGCTGGGCCACGGACCGCGAGGAGGCGCGCCGCCTCCGGCAGGCCCTGCTGCTGCTCGTCCTCCACGTGGGGCAGGTGGAGGCCGGCCTCTCGCCGCGGGATCGAGAGGCGCTCCGCCTGGTGGAGCTCGAGGGGCATCGCCAGGACCACGCCGCGCGGTGCCTGGGCGTGGGCCTCTCGAACATGAAGATGATCCTGTTCCGCGCCCGGCGGCGGCTCGCCCAGCGGCTGGCCGACCGGCTCGGGGTCCGGGCGGAGCACGAGGTGGCCCTCGCGAGCTAGAGCGTCCTCGCTCCGCGCCGTCGAGCGCGGCACGATGGGCTCATGCCTCGGGAGTCCATCGACCTGTTGATCACGGGAGCGGCGGAGGTCGCCACGGCTCGGGGGTCCACCGCGCTCGCAGGCGACGAGCTCGGGACCGTCGGCGTGCTCGAGGGAGCGGCCGTGGCGATCCGGGGGGAGACCCTCCTCGAGATCGGTCCGGAGGCGGAGCTCGTCGAGCGTTACGAGGCGTCCGAGGTGCTCGACGCGGAGGGCGGAACGGTCCTGCCGGGCTTCGTCGATGCGCACACGCACCCGGTGTTCGACGGCACGCGCGAGGAGGAGTTCGTGCTGCGCCTGCAGGGCGCGCGCTACGCGGAGATCGCCGCCGCCGGGGGGGGGATCCTCTCCACCGTGAGAGGCGTGCGGAGCGCCTCGCGCGAGCAGCTGCTCGTGCTGCTGCTCGAGCGGCTCGATCGATTCCTCGAGCTGGGGACCACCACCGTCGAGGCCAAGTCCGGCTACGGCCTGACCACCGAGGACGAGCTGAAGTGCCTCGAGGTCCTGGCCGAGGCCGCGCGGCTGCACCCGGTGGAGGTCGTGCCGACCTTCCTCGGCGCCCACGACGTGCCGGAGGAGCACCGCGGCGCTCCTGAGCGCTACGTCGACATGGTCGTTCAGGAGATGCTGCCCCGCGTCGCCGAGGCCGGGTTGGCCCGCTACTGCGACGTGTTCACCGAGCAGCACACCTTCGGGCTCGAGGCCACGCGCCGCATCGCGCGCGCCGCCCAGGAGCTGGGCCTCGGCGTCCGGCTCCACGCCGACCAGCTGACGCCTCTCGGCGGGGCACGCCTCGCGGCCGAGCTCGGGGCGGCGACCGCCGATCACCTCGAGCACGTGGACGAGGCCGGCATGGAGGCCATGCGCGAGGCCGGGGTCCAGCCCGTGCTGTGCCCGCTGGTCCCGCTGTTCCTGCGCGAGCCGCAGGAGGCCCCGGGCAGGGCCCTCGTCTCGCGTGGCCTCGCCCCGGCCCTGGCAACGGACTTCAACCCCGGCAGCTGCTACCTCCAGTCGCTCCCCGAGGTCGCCTCCTGGGCCGCCCTCCGGTACGGCTTCACTCCTGCCGAGGCGCTCACTGCGGTCACCCTCAACGCGGCGGCCAGCCTGGACCTGGGCGCGCGCCTGGGCACCCTGGAGCCGGGCAAGCAGGCGGACGTGGTGGTCACGGACCTCCCCAATGCCCAGCACCTGGCCTACGAGCTGGCCCGTTCGCCGGTGCGGGCGGTCGTGAAGCGCGGGCGCGTGGTGCATGCACGCGGACCGCGCCCGAACTGGCGCTGAGCATCCCGGCGGCGCGGCGGGGCTAGGATGGACCCATGCGCTCCCGCTCCCTGCTCGCGCTCCCGCTCGTCGCCGCGGCGCTGTTCGTCGGTGGACCACTGCGCGCGGAGTCCGGCCCCCGGTCCTCGGCACAGGACGCTGACGCGCCGCAGCATCGGCGGTGCAAGCCCTGCGGGACGACGGGCCTCGTCGCCTGCGGAGACCGCGTGCACAAGGGAGTCGACCTCGACCTCGAGGGCAACCTCGCCTACTGCTCCCACGTGGGGGACTGCGACACGTGCGGGGGGACCGGCCGCGTGGACTGCGAGCGCTGCGAGCGGCCAGATGCCGCCGAACGCCTCGGCCAGATGCGCGCGCGGCGGGACGCGGCGCGCGCGCGCCACGCCGAGCTGGAGGCCGAGGTCGAGCGCTCCCTGCCCGGGGGCGAGTCCGAGCACTTCCGCCTGATCTGGGACCTCGAGTCCATGAAGGTGGGGCGCAAGCGCCTCGATCGCCACGAGCTGCTGCACCTCTTCGCGGAGCGCATGGAGGCCGTGCACGCCCGCTACCGCGAGGTCCTCGAGGTCGAGGAGTCGGCGATCCCCGATCGCTCGGCCATGGCGGTCTGGTGGCTGCCCACCGATCACGACGACGCCGCGCGGCGCTGGTGCGGCGGCTCCGCGACGATGGGCGTCAAGCGCATGGGGCCCAAGCCCTTCTTCAGCGTCTGCGGCAACCGCAGCCACTTCGCGGACGACACGGACCTGCACCGCTACCTGGTGCACAACGCGGCCCACCTGATCCTCTCGAACCACACCCCGCAGCAGTGGATGGGGCAGTTCAAGGGGGCGGCCTGGTACGACGAGGGGCTCGCGTCCTGGCTCGAGACGGACCTCGGCGGAGGGGCGCAGACCTGGTGCTTCCAGGAGCAGGACGCGCGGGGCATGTGGGGCGGCGGCAAGTGGCGCGTGGCCCTGCGCAAGCTCGTGGCCTCGGAGGCAGCCCCGTCGGTGGCCCAGGTGCTCCAGCGCGACGTCAACGCCCTCGAGATGGTCGAGCAGGCCGTGGCCTTCTCGTTGATCGATCACCTGATCCACCGGGACGCCGCCGCGCTCCCCGAGCTGGGCCGGCGGCTGAAGAAGAAGGAGCCCGTCCGCGACGCGCTCAAGGAGGTCTACGGGCTCAGCCCCCTGACCCTCGAGAGCGCGTGGCAGGCCTGGGTCCTCGAGACCTATCCCAAGCGCTGAGCGCTTGGGGGCGCGTCCCCGGCGGGGCTACCCTGTGCGGCCGGGTCGGACGTCCTCCGCGCCCGGGACCCCATCCCCGCCATGTCGAAGCTGATCCAGCCGCGGACGCTCAAGGGCTTCCGCGACCACGTCCCCGCCAGCATGATCCCGCGCGAGCGGCTGATCGACACGGCGCGTGAGGTCTACCGCTCCTTCGGCTTCGCGCCGATCGACACGCCGGCCCTCGAGTACACGGAGGTCCTGCTGGGGAAGGGGGGCGACGAGACCGACAAGCAGATGTACCGCTTCTCGGACCACGGCGGGCGCGACGTCGCGCTCCGGTTCGACCTGACGATCCCGTTCGCGCGCTTCGCGGCTCAGAACGTCCCGAGCCTGGGGACGCCCTTCAAGCGCTACCACGTGGGCCCCGTGTGGCGCGGTGAGAACACCCAGCGCGGGCGCTACCGCGAGTTCGTCCAGTGCGACTTCGACACGATCGGGACCGAGAGCCCGCTCGCGGACGTGGAGACCCTGCTCGTGATCCACGAGCTCTTCCAGCGCCTCGAGGTCGGGCCGTTCACCATCCACGTGAACGACCGCAAGATCCTCACCGGCCTGCTGGAGCGCCTCGAGCTGGTGGACCAGGCGGTGCCCCTGCTGCGGGCGCTCGACAAGCTCGACAAGATCGGGCCGGAGAAGGTCTCGGCCGAGATGCAGGCCGAGGCCGGCGTCTCGGCCGGTGCTGCCGAGGAGGTCCTGGCCCTCGCGCGCCTCGAGGGGGACAACGCCGCGATCCTCGACGCCCTGCCGCCCCTGGTCGAGGGCTCGGAGCTGGGGGCCGCCGGCGTCGAGCGGCTGGCGACCGTGCTGGCGGGTGCCGTCGCGGGCGGCGCCCAGGCGGACCGCCTTCAGCTCGACGTCGCCATCGCGCGCGGCCTCGACTACTACACGGGGATCGTGTTCGAGACGACCCTCGACGACCTGCCCGCCATCGGCAGCTGCTGCTCGGGAGGCCGCTACGACGACCTCGCGAGCCTCTACACCAAGGAGCGCCTGCCCGGCGTCGGGGCGTCGTTGGGCGTCGACCGGCTCCTGGCCGCCTTGGAGGAGCTGGGGCGCCTGGAGGCGCGCAGCACGCCTGCGGAGGTCCTGCTGGTGCGCTTCGGCGACCAGCACGATGGCGAGCTGCTGGGGCTCGCGGCGCAGCTGCGCGCCGCAGGCCTGGCGGTCGAGGTGTATCCCGAGGCGCGCAAGCTGGGAGCGCAGCTGAAGTTCGCGGACCGCCGGGGCCATCGCCTCGCCGTGGTCGTCGGCGACGCCGAGTGGGCGTCCGGCAGCGCGCAGCTGAAGGACCTCGCCAGCAAGGAGTCCTCGGAGGTCGCGCAGGGCGAGCTCGCCGAGGCCTGCCTGCGGCGGCTCGGGCGCTGAGGGCCGACAGCGCGGACCTCAGTGGCGGCAGTCAAGCACCCTCTCTCTGGCTCCCGGCGCGTCGAGGCCGGTGGACGGGGACCTCAGAAGGTCACGCTGAGCACGTCCGAGAAGTTCGACACCACTCCATCTCGGTACCAGAGCTGGAAGTGCCAGGTCTGGCCGGCGGTGATGATCCCGCCGGGGGGGGCCGGAAGCTCGGTCGGGACGTCGAAGCCCGTGTTGGTGCTCGAGGTCCCCATCAGGTTGATGAGGATGCCCGCGTCGTTGAACTTGCCGACGCTGTTGCGCTTGGCGTTGCCCGTCGCCGCCACTGCGTTGTAGCGACCGAGGGGAGCGCCCAGGCACAGCAGGCCCTGCGAGACGGGGACGCCGTTGGGGACGAGGTTGCCCGACACCACGAAGTAGGCGAACTGGTCCGGGGGGCCGTGGGCGGCCTCGAGGTGGAAGAGCTCGGGGCCGGAGAACGAGGACGGGGCCAGGGTGCAGGGCATACCCGTCGAGTTGGGGTAGGCGGGGGTGCAGGCCTGTGTCGTCCCGCCGTCCAGGCCGCCCACGAACAGGGTGTAGCTCAGGCACGTGGTGCCCGGCGGAGGCATGACCCTCAGCTTGACCGTCTTGGGTGCGCCGGTGCCGTTGGCGTAGACGAGCTCGGCCGTGTTGGGCGAGACCGTCTGCCCACAGGCCAGGCTGTTGGCGCAGCCCCAGACCGTCTGCGACGGGCACTGGCCCGGGTCGTAGAGGGCGAGGCCCAGGGGCATGGGGAACGAGTCGGTGACGGTCTGGACCAGGGCGGTCTCGCCGGCAGGGATCGTCAGCTCGTAGTAGTCCGGCTCCGACGGGCCCGTCGCGAGGTTGGCGTAGGAGCCGTTGTCGATCGGAGCGGCAGTCCAGCAGTGCTGGTTGGGTGCGAACGCGTCACTGGTCAGCACCGAGCAGGGATCGTCGTCCACGACGAGGACGCCTGCTCCGCCGGTGCCCGGCGTCTTCATGCCGACCTGTACGAGGTACTGGAAGCCCAGAGGGACCACGGGCAGGTGGACCTGCGAGAGGTTGCCGGGACCGTCGTCGTCATCCGATCCGACGCAGACCAGGTTGCCGCAGTCCGTGTATCGGTACACGCGCAGCAGCGTGTCGGCCGTGGGATCGGAGGACTGCGTCGCGAGGTAGAAGGAGCCGCTGTAGGTCGGCGTCCACAGGAAGAAGACGTCGTCGTGGATCGTGAACCCATCGCACAGCGTCCCTGCGGTGGAGTCGATCCCCGAGGTCGTCGCGCACCCCGTATCGAACTGGTAGGCGCCGTCACCCCAGAAGTACATCGGGTTGGCGCAGTCGTCGTTGGAGGCCGTGGCGCAGCGGATCGTGAACTCGCCCACGATGTCCGTCTGGAAGTCCTTGGCCCCGACCTGGATGAGGATCTTGTCCCCCTCGGTCAGCTGGCCGAACTGGATCTGGCTCGAGGTCCCGCAGTAGTCGTCGTTGAACCGCAGGCAAGTGGCGGTGCAGCCCTCCCCTGAGTAGAGCGCCATGATCGTGTCACCGACCGTGCCACACGTCTCGAAGACGTAGCCGCCGGTCCGCGGCACCGTCCACTGGTAGAAGACGTCGCGCCACATGTTCATCCCACACCCCATGAACCCGCTCGGGTTGGCATTGGTGTTGTCCAGGGTCCACGAACCGGTGTCCGTGACCTGGATGGGGTCCCAGCAGTAGTCCTGTCCCCTCGCGGGGGGCGCGGACCAGTGGGACGCCGCGAACAGAGCCGCGGCCATGAGGAAGGGGTGACGCATGGGTGTGTTCCTGGCGGGGAACGCACTCAAAGATGCCCCAGGTACGCTGACCAATCAGTCCTCATTGCCGAGGGTGGTCCAGCCTGGGACGGAGCGGGAAAAAAGTGGCCTTCCGGGCCAGAGCGTGCGGGTGCGGGCTCGGGGGGAACCGGCCGTCGCGGTGCGGTGCCTCGATGTGGGACGGGCCTCGACGCTGGAAGCACCCCGGAAACCGATCAGAAGGTGACCGAGAGCCCGTTCGAGAAGTTGGAGGCCGCGCCGTCGCGGTACCACAGCTGGAAGAACCAGGTCTCGCCGGTGGTGATGACCCCGCCCGGAGGGCTGGGGAGGGTGGCCGGGACGTCGAAGCCGGTTCCCGTGGCGGAGGTTCCGAAGAGGTTCACCAGCACGCCGGCCGCGTCGAAGCGTCCGATCGAGTTCAGTCCGGCGCCGGCCCCCGCGCCGTACCGGCCGATGGGGGCCCCGAGGCACAGCTGCCCGTCACTGACGGCCACGCCAGGGTCCGCGAAGCTCGCCGAGACGAGCACCATTCCGAACTGGTCCAGCGGCCCGCCCTCTGCCTCGATGTGGAGCACGCCGGGACCCGAGAGGCTCGAGGAGGCCAGGCTCACCGGAGCACCCGTCGAGTTGGGGCTGGCAGGGTCACAGAACAGCGCAGGGCCCGTCGAGGCCGCGCCGCTCACGCTCAGGTCGTAGGAGGCGCACTCGCCCTGGGCTCCGGGCCAGACGCTCACGCGCAGGGTGCAGGTCTGGTCCGAGCCCGTGGTGTTCGTCCAGGTCAGGGTCTCGGGCGCTTGGCTGGTCCATCCGCAGGCCAGGGACTGGGCGCAGGTCGGATCGACGGAGGGATCGTCGAGGCAGAGCGCGGCGTCGAACAGGAAGATGTCGAGGTCCGCCACGGCAGGGTCGTGGTCGCAGACCACGTCGAGGGTCGCCCCTGCGGGGACCACGACGCGGTACAGGTCGAGGTCGTCGCGGCGGACCGTGAGGCCTGCGTGGAGTCCGTCCGCCAGGGGGGCCTCGGCACCGCAGGCGTCGTTGTCCTCGTAGGGGTCGGGGCCCAGTCCGCCACAGGGGTCGGACCAGCTCGAGATGGTCAGGGTGCCAGGGCCCGCTGCGCCCCCGTAGCCACCGACCTGCAGCAGGACCTGCTCGCCGGCCGCCAGCCCGCTCAGGATCAGCTCACTGTTGAACGAGCCGCACAGGCCGTCGTCGTTGTGGGCGAGACAGGCCGCCGCGCATCCCGCCCCGGCGTGGGCCGTGAGCAGGGTGTCGAACGGGGTGCCGCAGGTGTCCACGAGGAAGTCGCCCGCGCTCGGGGCGGTCCACTGGAGGAACACGTCGGCGCCCATGCTCAGGGCCCCACTGCCGCAGCCTCCGCCGCCCGCGAACCCGCTCACCGTGGCCGTGGCCGTGTCGAAGCCCCAGCTGCCCAGGCCCGTGACCGTCTGGGCGGTGGCGCAGGTG
>WTJQ01000598.1 GCA_011524785.1 Planctomycetota bacterium
CTGGGCGGGCGCGCTGTCGACGGGGTCCTCCGCGCCGGGACCCACCTCCTGGAACGGGTCATGCTCCAGGGCCGGGGCCGGGGCGACCATCGGCACGGGTGCGGGCTCGCGCAGCCGCGCCTGGACCAGGGCGAGAGAGAGGTCCCCCAGCGGATCCCCGAGGGCGCGCACGCCGGTGGAGGCCGCCCAGCTGCGCCAGTGCTCCCCCACCTCGCTCGTGAGCTGCAGCAGCTCGCTCGCGTCTCGGCCCAGCGCGGCGGCCTCCGCGAGGAGCTCGTCGAGCCCGACCCCGCGGCTGACCACCGGCTCGCGCGGATCGTTGGAGAGCACGCGTCCCATGGCGAGAGCCAGGCGCAGGACCCCGGCCGAGCGCTCGATCGCGGCTCGCTCGAGGACCTCGCCGTGCAGCCGGCCGGCAGCGCAGAGGACGGTCTGGACGCAGGACTCGGGCAGTCCCCAGTCCCGCAGCAGGCAAGCGCCGACCTCCACGTGATCGATCTCGAACTCGCGCGCCTCGAGCGCGAGCAGGCCGACGCGGCGCGCGGCCCGCGGGTCGTCCCACACGCGCGAGTAGCGCTCGGTGTGGACGCAGGCGAGGGCCAGCTGCCCCACCTCGGCCAGCAGGCCCAGGGTGAAGTGGGAGACGGGGTCGAGTCCGGCCTCCTCCGCGAGGCGCTGGGCGGCAACGGCCACGGCCAGCGCGCGGCTCCAGTAGAGGTCTCCCTGGAACGAGCCTCCGCCCGGCACGCGCGTCTCGAGGAGGGTGAACCCCAGCGCGACGTTGCGGACGACCTTGGAGCCCAGCCGCATGGCGGCCTGGTGAACGTCGGCCACGGGCTCGGTCGCCACTGCCCCGTTGGCGAGGCGGAGCACCCGCCCGGAGAGCGCGGGATCGCTGCGCAGCAGCTCGACGAGCTCGGCCTGCTCGAAGTCCTCGTCGCGGGTGAGCTCGAGGATCTTCAGGCCGAGAGCGGAGGGGCTCGGCAGGTCGCGCGCCAGGCGCAGCTCGTCGAAGCGCTGCGGCCCCATGGTCAGGCGCTCCTGCGGACAGGGTCGAGGCCAGCCACGACGACCCGGTTCCGGCCGCCGTCCTTGGCCGCGTAGAGCGCCTGGTCCGCGGCCTTCATGAGCTGATCGCTGTCGAGGGTGTCCACGCGGCGCGACGCGACGCCCACGCTGACCGTCAGCGGGCGCGGCAGGCCGGTGGCACGGGCGACGCGCGCCTCCACGGCGCGGCACCAGCCCTCGGCGAGCTCGGCGGCCTTCGCCTCGCCGACCCCGGGCAGCACGACGATGAACTCCTCACCCCCCAGGCGGCAGACCTCGCAGCGACCCTGCTGGACGCTGGCCAGGGTCCGCGCGACCTCGATCAGGACGAGGTCCCCCACGTCGTGGCCGTGCTCGTCGTTGACGCGCTTGAAGTGGTCCACGTCGAGGATCGCGAGGCTCAGGGCGCGCGGCTGCTCGGGGGACTCCGCCCAGGACTGCTGGATGCGGTTCATCGCGTGGCGCCGGTTGGGCAGCCCCGTGAGCGGATCGGTCAGCGACGCGATCTGGAGCTTGCGGTTGAGGCGCCCCAGCTCGGCCTTCTGCGTCTCGAGCTTCTGGCGGTCGAGGGCCACCTTGCGCTGCAGGCGCGTCGCGCGCACGCCGCCCCGGATGCGAGCGCACAGCACGCGCGGCAGGTACGGCTTCACGATGAAGTCGTCCGCCTCGACGTCGAACGCCTTGACGATCGTCTCGTCCTCCTCGTGCGCCGTGACGAGCACGATGAACATGCGCGATCCGACCTCGGTCTGGCGCAGGGCGCGGCAGAGCTCGAAGCCGTCCATCTCGGGCATGGCGAGGTCCGACAGCACGATGTCGGGGACATGCTCGAGGGCCATGCGCACGCCCTCGGCACCACCCTGAGCCTCGAGCACCTCGTAGCCATCGGCGCTGAGCAGGTGGCTGGCGAGGCGGAGGGAGACCGGATCGTCGTCGACCACGAGCACCCGGAAGCGCTCGCTGACCTCCTGGATGGGGTCGCGGCCCGTGGCCTCGCTCGGCACGGCGGTCACGGCAGGGCTCGCCTCCTCGGAGGAGACCCGTCGCGACGGGGCGGCCGTCGCCCACGCACGCAGCTGGGCCAGCCCTCGCGGGTCGGCGGTCGGGATGCCGAGCAGGCGGCCCCAGCCCACCCAGGAGCGGGAGCAGCCGTCGAACAGGGCGGCGAACTGGTCGCTGTCCTGGCCGAGGGTCTCGGCGAGGGCGTCGAGCGTCGCGAGCGTCTCGGACCAGGCCGCCTGACCGCGCCCGCGCGGGGCGCTCATGCCCTCGGCGAGCTGCTCGGCCGCCACGAGGACCCGGGCGAGGCCCGTGGCCGCGGCGTCCTGGGTCTCGGTCCCGCCGAAGGCGTCGAGGACGGCGCTGCCGAGGTGCTCCGGCAGGCCCCAGTCGCTGAACAGGCAGGCCGCCGCCTGGGCGTGGTCGATGTCGAAGGCCTCCTGCTCGCGGGCGCGGAGCGCGGCGCGTCCCGGGACGCGGTCCTCGGCCAGCAGCTTCCCGTAGGCCTGCGGGTGGAC
>WTJQ01000566.1 GCA_011524785.1 Planctomycetota bacterium
CTCTCGGCACTCGCCAAGGGTGCGGTCCCTTGCTCGGGCTGCGTGGCTCGGCGCTCGGCGGGGAGGGCGAGCGCCTCGAGCCTCGCAGGCTCGCCCTGTGGCGCGGTCCCCGTGCTCGCCAGGTGCGGCTCGAGGACGGCCCGCGGCGCGGGCGCCTCGTCGAACACGAGCCAGCCGAGGCCGAGGCAGGTCGCCAGGAGCAGGAGGAGCAGCCTCACGCCCCCAGCCTAGCCCTCACGCCCCGGAGCGTCGCGGGCGGGTCCAGGCGCGGACGATCCCGAGCGCGAGCAGGACGCAGATCCCGCCGTAGGCGATCCGGAAGGGCCAGACAGTGCCGTTGCCCGGCTCCCACGTGTGCAGGAAGGCCGCGAAGGAGAAGAGGAGGCCAACGGCCATCGGGAGGGTCAGGAGGCGCTGCACGGGATGCTCTTCGGGTGACTGGTCAGGGGATTTCCACGGCATCCGATCCATGGGCTGGTGGCCTGCTCCGGGACCGGGCAGGATCCTGCGCAGCATGCGCAGCGCCAGCGTCCTCCTCGCCCTCGCCGGCGGCCTCACGGCCCTCGCCCTGCTGAGCCTCGGCGAGACCCCGCGGCACCCCCAGGAGACTCCCGCTGGCGAGGATCCGCTGCGCTGGACCGAGGACGTGACGCGGCTCGCGGCTCAGGCGAGCACGGTCGAGCGCCCCGTCGTGTTCCTCGGGAGCTCCAGCATCCGCCGCTGGGACTCGCTGCCCGAGGACATGGCGCCGCTGCCCGTCCTGAACCGGGGCTTCGGCGGCTCGCGCATCCACGACTCCGTGCACTGGTTCGACGCGCTGGTCGTGCCGGAGGACCCGCGGGCCCTGGTCGTCTTCGCCGGCACCAACGACCTCTCCGGCAAGGAGCCGCGCAGCCCCAGCTGGATCGCCTCGCGGTTCGAGGCGCTCGCGCGCCTCCACAAGCAGCGCCTGCCGGGGGTGCCGCTCGTCTACATCGCGATCAGCCCCACCCCCGCGCGCGCCGAGCACCTCCAGTCCGTGCTGGCCACCAACCGCCTGATCCAGGCGCGCTGCTCCTCGGATCCCGACCTCGTCTTCGTGGACACGGCCTCGGCGCTCCTCGATGGAGCAGGGCGACCCGATCCGCGCTGGTTCGTCGAGGACCGCCTGCACCTGAACGCCGACGGATACGCGCACTGGACCGCCACGCTGCGGCCGGTCGTGCTCGAGCTCGTGGGAGCCCCCGCACTCGACTGAGCGCGAGTGTGGCGGGGCTCAGCCCTCGTTCCCGCACCACGGCCCGCACGTCGCCATGCGGCGGCTGGCGGCCGGGTCCTGGCACCACAGGATCAGGTTGCGGCGGCGCCCGCGCCGGATCGGGTGGACGCCGTGCCGGTGCCGGCCCGCGTGGAGGATCGCGCGTCCGGGCTCGTGGTCGATCTCGAACGCCTCGCTCGGCGTCCACGGGGTCTGCCGGTGGGCGTCGCAGCGAACGCCGCGGAAGTAGAGCTCGGTGCCGGAGAACTCCTCGCCCAGGCAGAGGTTGAGCGTCACCACGCTGTCGTCCACGTGGTAGCCCAGCTCCTCGTCCGCGCCGCTGCAGTACTCGGCGAGGAAGCCGTGCTCGGCGGTCAGGTGCGAGCCCCCGAGGGAGGCGAAGTGGCGGGCGCCCACGGGAGCGACCAGCTCCTCGCGGAGGGCCCGGGCGAGCTCGCCGAGACCCAGGTCGGCCAGCGTGCTCCCGTAGGCATGCATCGAGTTCGGGGCGGCACTGGATGGGAGCGCAGCCGCGCGTCGGTCGACCTCCCCGAGGAGCGCCTCGCAGCCGGTCGTCGTCAGCACGTCCAGCGACCACACGCCCTCACCGACCTCCCGCAGCAGCTGCGGCACTTCGCCGCCGCTGCCGTCCGCGAGGACGGCGCGGAGCTCCGGCTGGAGCCCGTCCGCGGGCAGGAGATCGAGCAGGCGCTGCACGGTCTCCTCATCGACCGATCCGCCCTTGCGCCTTGTGGACCCGAGTGCCTCCGGCCGCAGGGACCGTGCGGGAGCGCCCCGCGACCGGGCGCGTCGACCTGGCGCCGGATCGGGCGTTGGGCAGCGCCCGGCGAGAGGGGTCCTGATGACTCCGCTCAGCGGGGCCCGATCAGCTCGATCAGGTTGCCGTCGGGGTCGGGCACGAGCGCGAGCAGGGTGCCGTCGGGACCCTGGCCCGGGAGCGGGGTCGGGCCCTCGGCCAGGGGCTCGACGCCCATGGCGGCCAGCCGGGCGAGGATCGGGTCGAGGTGCGTGACGTAGACGGTCAGGTAGCTGAAGCCGAGCTCGTCCAGGATCGTGCCGTTCCGACTCGCGGCCGCCTTCTCAGGCGCCTGCATTAGCTTGATGGCCGTGCCCGCTCCCGCGCCCTTGCCGGCGTTGGGGCGGAAGACCTTGATGTCGAGGCCGGAGTCGCGGGTCAGGCCCGCCTTGCGACAGAAGTCCGCACCCACGCTGAAGGGACGCTGCTCCTCGAGGCCGAGACCCTCCTCCCCGTAGAACGCGACCGAGCGCTCGAGGTCGCTCACGACCACGCCGAGGT
>WTJQ01000060.1 GCA_011524785.1 Planctomycetota bacterium
GGGCGCGTGAGGGTCTGGAGTCGATTCATGGGTCGTGTGTGGGCGCGAGGACGTCGCGAGCTCCACGTGAAGGGTAGAGGGCCGCTCCTTGCGGGAGTCTGAAGGAGCGGTCGGGGGCTCGTCCCGACACGCCAGGGACCCATTCCCTCACGCCAGGAGGCCGTCTCGATGTTCAGATCGCCTTCAGGTCTCGATCCGATCATCATGGGCACCGTGCTGCTGCTCCTGATCGAAGACGACCATGCCCTGGCCCAGCAGGTGCGGGAGCAGCTGGAGCAGGACGGGCACCGGGTGCGCTGGCTCGCCAACGGGGACGACGCTCTCGCCGAGGACCCGAGCCCCTACGCCCTCGTGATCCTCGACCTGATGCTCCCCGGGGCCGGCGGGCTCTCGATCCTCAAGAGCTACCGGGAGCGCAGCGACACGCCGATCCTGGTGCTCAGCGCGAAGCAGGACGCCGCCATCAAGGTGAAGGCCCTCCAGCTGGGAGCCGACGACTACGTGACCAAGCCCTTCTGGCCGGAGGAGCTGGCGGCGCGGATCGCCGCGCGCATGCGTCGGCCGGTCCTCCAGCGAGAGGGGGTCGTGGAGCTCGGGGAGCTCGCGATCGACCTCGTGCAGCACGCGGTGCGCGTGCGCGGTGAGGAGGTCGCCCTGACGCGCGTGGAGTTCGAGGTCCTCGCCAGCCTGGCGCGGCGGGGCGGCGGCGCGGTGGAGCGCGAGGTGCTTGCGGAGGAGGCCCTCGATCCCGAGCGCGACGGCACGGGCCGCACCCTCGACGTGCACGTCTCGCGCCTGCGCAAGAAGCTCGGGGACTGCGGCGCCTCGATCCGCACGATCTGGGGCGTCGGGTATCGGCTGGAGGTCGCGGAGGCATGAGGCTGCGTGCGCGCCTCGTGCTGGCCGCGGTCCTCGCCGCCCTGCCGGCTGCCGGGCTGGCCGGCTTCCTGCGCTACGAGCTCGAGTGGCGCGAGGCCGAGGCACGGCTCGTGCAGTTCGCCGAGGTCGAGCTCTACGGCCGCGGTGTCCTGCAGCACATCCTCCGGGACCCGCGCCACTTCCCCCGGCGTCCTGGTCCGAGGGGCCAATCCACGGCCCCGGACGGGGTCGTCCTGTCGGGCATGCCTCCGGACGTGCTGCCGGAGGGCGCGGACCGACGCCCCGGCGGGCAGGCACGACGCGGTCCGCGTGCGCCCGCGATCCCGCCCCGCGGCCTGTTCGCCTATCGCGAGGACTTCACCAGTGCCAATCCCGCCTCCCCACCCTTCCCGGTCGAGCTCCGCCGCGAACTGGAGGCCGGAGCTTCCTCCGCCTCGGTGGTCCTCGAGAGCGAGAGGCCTCAGCTGGCCGTGGGCTGGAGGACCCGCGAGGAGGACGGGCCCGCGACCTGGATCCTGATCACCTCGGCACAGGTGCCCACGTTCCTCACGTGGCCGATCGCCGCCTCCTTCATGCTCGCGGCCGGGATCGTCGTGGCCGCCCTGCTGCTCGCGATGGGTCCGGTCGTCGCCCGAGCGCGCCGCCTGGCCGTGGCGGTCGAGGGGTTGGCCGGCGACCCCGGTCGGGCCATCCCCATCGAGGGCGGCGACGAGCTGACGGACGTGGCCCGCGCGTTCGAGACGGCGCACCAGGAGACCTCCGCGGCACGCCGCGAGGCGGAGCAGCGCGAGGAGAGCCTGCGCGGCTTCGTGGAGAACACGGCCCACGACCTGGGCACTCCGCTGACCGTCCTGCAGGCCCGCCTCGCGCGGCTGGCGCAGCAGGCGCCGGGCGAGGACGCCGACGCGGCGATCCAGGAGGCCCAGTACGTGTCGAGCCTGCTCGGCAACCTGAGCGCGGTCTCACGGCTCGAGGACGGTGCGGCTCCCCTGCGACGGGACCCCGTCGACCTGCCCAGCCTCATCGAGAGGGTCGTCGCCCGCCATGGGTTCCTCGCGTCCGAGCGCGGCGTGGACCTGCAGCACGCCCTGCCAGGGAGCCCGGTCCTCGCCCTGGGGGAGGTCACGCTGCTGGAGCAGGCCCTCGGCAACCTCGTCCACAACGGCCTGCGCCATGGGCGCCAGGGCGGGAACGTGACCGTCCACCTCAAGGAAGCGGGCGCGGGCGCGTTCGAGCTCCGCGTGCTCGACGACGGGCCAGGCCTGAGCTCGGAGCAGCTCGCACGACTCGGCCAGCGCCGCTGGCGAAGCGAGGAGGCTCGGCAGCGCCGCCCCGAGGGACGCGGGCTCGGGGCCGCCATCGCGCGCGACGTGTTCGAGCGCCATGGCTGGAGCCTGACCTTCTCCAGTGAGGAGGGGGCGGGTCTCACGGCGACGATCGAGGGCCCGGTGGCCAGTGGGCCTGGCTGACCAGGCCGCGAACGCACGAGCTCGATCTCCGGGGTGAGGGTGCGGGGCCGGTCCTTGGCTCGAGCCTCGAGCCCGCGCCTGCACCTCCTCGCGCCCGCAAGGGCCTGATGGCTCGACCTGTTCGACGAGCAGGGCCCGGAATCGCCAGCTGGACCGCAACCGAGGCACCGCATCGACGTCCTTCTGGTGGCACGACGAAGAGCCGT